>CAVIYC010000018.1:0-10271 GCA_963647095.1 Oscillospiraceae bacterium
GAGACATAGCGGCCATAACGGCGGGCCAAGGTTCTGCTTTCCTCTTTGCTCAATTTGTATTTGTCGGTCTTGGTGAACAAAGAGAACGCCTTCATCATGATTTTGCCATAGATGAAATCATCGATGAATTCGGATGCGGAAGAGCCATAGGCGCTGCGCAAGAAAACGAAGTTCTCTTTGTAATACTTCAAAACGGCCAATAAGGCGTTGTCGATGCTATCCGCGCTTTCCAATCCTTTGATTTCTTCCGACAAAAATATGGCGGTCAGAAGATCGTAGATGTCTTGGTAATGGTAATAGAACGTTTGCCTATGTATTTTGCAGGTTTCGCACAATTTGGTGACGTTGATCTCCGACAACGGCTTTTCGCTCATAGCCTCTCTTAAGGCGTTTTTTAACTTAGCTTCGGTGGTCATTTTGCCCCCTTATAGTATTCGGAAGCGATGCTAGCCCCCAGCTTGGCGTTATTGATTACCAAAGCGATGTTGGTTTCCAAACTATCCCCTCCGGTTAGTTCCACTATCCTCTTTAACAAGAATGGGGTGGTCTCTTTTCCTTTGATATGTTGCTCTGTAGCCTCTTTTACGGCTTGGTCGATATATTTGTCTATCTCTTCGTGAGACATGGACAATTCTTCCGGGCATGGGTTCGAAATCAAAACCCCGCCTTTAAGCTTCATCTCTTCTTTGCTTCTTATGATATCCGCGGCCTCTTTCGGTTTATTGAAAACCCCGTCCACCGGATATGGAGAATCAGAGCAATAGAAGTTCGCGAAGTGCTCGGATTTATAAGATAAGACGGTCACTCCGTTGGTTTCCAAAACCTCCAAAGTCTTCGGTATGTCCAATATGGCTTTCGCTCCGGCGCATATGACGTTTACCGGCTCTTCGGCCAATTCGTATAAATCCCTGGATATATCGAATGTGGTTTCGGCCCCGCGATGGACTCCGCCTATTCCGCCGGTAACGAAGAATTTGATGCCGGCTCTGGCGGCGATTATTATCGTGGCGCTGACGGTCGTGGCCCCCCATTCTTTCTTGGCCATGACGATGGGCATGTCTCTCTTGGAGACCTTGACCACGCCTTTTCTTTTTCCGAATTCTTCTATTTCGTCCGGGCTCATCCCCACCACCGGTTCTCCGTCGATTATCCCGATGGTCGCCGGTATGGCCCCATTTTCTCTGACGGTTTTTTCCACCAATAAAGCCGTCTCCACGTTTCTAGGATAAGGCATTCCATGAGAGATTATGGTGCTTTCCAAAGCCACGATAGGCCTATTTTCTTTTAAGGCCAAAGCCACTTCTTTGCTTATTCTCATCTAAATTTCCTCTCCTCCTTCTTCTTCGAAATGTATTTGATCAGCCATATCAAGCCGAAATATAGTCCGGCGAAGAATACGATGGATCCAGCCAATAAGGCAATCAGCTTCCAATTCAAACTGTCGTATTGGATGACCGTGACAAACGATCCGGCAGTGCTGTGGGGGAAGAATATATCGACGCAAACCAAGGCTATTCCGCCAAGCAAAAGCAATATGAAGACGAATAGCCTATATTTGGTAAACGGGACGGATATCCTTAACAAAGAATTGTAGGAAAAGATCGAGAATCCCAAGGTGGCGATGGTCACGAATTGCTCTTCGTTCATGAAACTGTCTTTCGTGAAGACGTGGATGGTAAAGAACATCAAGGTCATGACAGCGGCCATCAATCCCCCAGGCCAGGCTATATCCAAAATGTTTTTGACAAACGATCCCTTCAATCTGTCTCTCGACGGTTCGAAAGCCAATAAGACTCCGCCCGCTCCGATGACGATTATTTCCCAAATGAAGAGGTTGGAAGTCTTGAATGGGTAATAGTAACTGGTCGTGAAGGACAAAAAGAGGAAAACGATGGACAAGATGACCGCGAATACGGTCTTGGTCAAGAACAAGGAAGAGGTTCTCGAAAGGTTGTTGATGACCCTTCTTCCTTCAAAAACGACATCCGGAAGCTTGGAAAAATTATCGTCCACCGAAACCAAGTGGGAGCAATGCTTGGCGGCCGCGGAGCCACTTCCCATAACGATGGAGCAATCGGCTTGCTTCAAAGCCAAAACGTCGTTGACTCCATCTCCGGTCATGGCCACCGAATGTCCATGGCGTTGGAATATCTTTATCAAGTGGGCTTTTTGTTCGGGGGAGGCCCTTCCGAATATGGTGGTGTTTTCGGCGTAGTCTTCCAATTTGCTATCGGGTACTTTGCTCAAATCCACGTAATTGCTGGCGTTTGGAATGCCGCATCTTTTGGCAATGACCGCGACTGAGGCCGCATCGTCGCCAGAGATGACTTTGGCCTGCACTTCGTTTTCGGCAAACCATTTGATGGTGGATTCCGCATCTTCTTTTATATGATCGGAAATGACAATTATGGCTTCTAATATGCATTTACCGACGACTTTTCCGTCCTTGATGCCTCTCTTGTTGGAGAACAAACCCAAAACCCTAAAGCCTTTTTCAGCTTCTTCTTTGGCCAAGAGCTCGGCTTCTTTGTTTTCGGGGGATGGAACAAATCCTATCGCGCCCATAACCCAGGTAATGTCGTCGACCGTCGCCGCGGAATATTTGTTTTCGGAAGAGAAAGGCAATATGGCGGAGGCTTGCAAATGGTTGTCGCCGCAATAAGCCCTTAAGGCTTTGGCGGTGACGTTTTGGTCTTCGGTCGCGTTGACGATAGAAGCGATCGCCACCCTTATTTCGCCTTTGTCCAAGCCGTTCACGGAATGGATTCTTTCAACCAAAAGATTGCCGTCCGTCAAGGTTCCGGTCTTGTCAAAGCAGATCATATCAACCCTAGCCAACGTTTCGATTGAATAGAGTTCCTGCACGTTTATCTTTCTTCTGGCCAAGGCAATCGAGCCTTTGGTCAGAGTGACGGAAGTCAAAAGATATAGCCCGGTCGGGATCATCGCGACGAACGATCCGGAAAGGTTTTGCATGGTTTGCTTGAAATCGAAAGCCCCGTCGCTCGGCTTGAAGTAGGCGACCAAGAACATCGCTACGCCGACGATGGTGGCCAAAATAGCGGTTATCCTAAAGATTCTGAAGCAACCGCTCTTCAATTCCGATTTCGGCCTTCTGAATTCTTTGGCCTGCTTTTCTATCGAGGCGGAATAGTTTAGCCAGGATATCTTTATGGCTTCGGTGACGCAATGCCCCGAAGCGACGAACGAACCGGCCAAAACGGTATCTCCGGCTTTTTTGGTCACGGGCATCGATTCGCCGGTAAGCAAAGATTCGTTGATCTTGACTTTGCCTTCTCTAATAACGGAGTCCGCGACGATTTGGTCTCCGGAATTTAGATGTATTATGTCGCCTAAGACCACTTTCTCGGCAAGGATGCCGATTATTTGGCCGTCCCTAACGACCCTTACGTCTTGCTGTCCGATTATCTTTAGCTTCTCTGAAGCCTTTTTGGCTCGAATATCCATCAATATGCCGATGGTGATGTTGGCCAAAACCGGCAAGATGAAGGTGTAATAGTTCCACAATGTGACGCCGGCGATGATCTGAACGATGACGACGACGAACAAAGCGATATTGAAATAAGAACAAATATTGGAAACGAAGATTTTCCATAATGGGCGAGCGTTTTCTTTGGCCGCCTTGTTTACCAACCCTTGTTTGGCTCTTGCCTCCACTTGCTCAGACGAAAGACCGGACTCGATGTCCGCATGCGAATTTCGATAGGCTCTCGCCTTATTTTCTAAATCTGAAATTTTGCTCATCATTCGCTCCTTAAGGCAATTACCGGGTCTTTCTTAGAAGCCATCCTGGCTGGGATAAGTCCGGCGACAAACGCCAGAAGAATCGAAACTAACACCAACACCACCGCATGCCAAGGATTGAGGGTGGCGATGTTCTTTAAATTGTTGCCGGGGTAAACGCTATCGACGATCAAGCCGATTGGTATATCCAAGATTACGGTGACTATGATGCCGATGACGCCAGCCAATGCGCCGATTATTACGCATTCGGCCTCAAATAAGCGGCCAACGTCTTTTTTCCTGGCCCCACAGGCGCGAAGGACGCCTATTTCCTTGGTTCTTTCCACCACCGAAACATAGGTGATGATACCGGTCATGATCGAGCTAACCACCAAGGATATCGAAGCGAACACGATCAAGACTATGGATATGACGTTTATGAGGACTCCGACCGTGTCGGTGAAGGTGGACATGACGTCCGTATAGATTATTTGTTCATCGCTTGGCCTCATCCCTTGCTTGAGGTCGTAATTGTAATGGTTGTAAGCGTCCAAATAATCCAAAAGCTTGTCTTTGACGGTCAAAGATGAAGGGAATATCAATATCGAGGTAACCACGGAGAATTGGTTCATCGCCGCGACGAAATCCACAGCCGTCACATCTTCTCTCTCCATATTGCCGACGTTATTGAAGAAATACTGAACGCCATCGGTGAGCAATCCATCGATTCCATTCCATTTCAATATCATGGCCACCACGGAAGCGGTGTTCATGTTCATGGCGATGTTTTCTTGCTTTAAGTTGGCCCCCACCTTTTGGTTGTTGGTCATGTAAGTGGATCTCGAAACGGTGTCGGGAACGGTCTCTTTTTTGCCCGCTTCAAAGGAAGTGAAGGTCAAAGCCGTATCCAAAGCGTTCGAGAATCCGGTGTAAGCGGCAACGATTTTGGCGGTGTCATTATCATCCAATTCCGAATATTTCCCTTCTTTGATGAGATACAAGATCTCTTGCATCGAATGGGTATCGTCGGTGCCTTTGACATTGATTTCGTTCATGAAAGCGTTCAAAGCCGCCAAGCCATCGTCGGAACTATACGAATCCGGCTTGGATAAGAATACGTTGCTGGCCGCGGCGTCTTTTATTTTCTTGTCCAATTCGATATTGGCGTTTCTTGTCGCTTCGTCCTCGTCATCGGTTCCGTCCGCGGTTATGTAATCCTTTAAGGCGGTCGTATAACCCAAAGAGCAAGGCATCAAATTGATGTAGCTATCTTTGGTCGGCCTTAAAATACCAACGATTTTCAATTCCAAAGGGTTATACAAATTATCGCGAGAATAGACCTGTTCATAACTGTGGGTTCTTTGAAAATAATGGATATCCTGGCTGGATTCGTGTCCTTCGAACTGGAAAGTCTCCATATTCAGTTTGTCGATTTCCCAAGTCTTTTTATTTAAGGTCTTATATTCATCGTTTCTATACCAATCCACCTGACGATAGACTTTGTAGGTCTTTTTCAAAATATCGTCGAAGCTGATTTCTTTGTCCGCGACGGTTTGGTCTGGGTCGATGAAACCGAGTTGGTTCAAAACGTTCTTGCTGATGGAATTCTTCCTATCGACGATCAAAACGATTTCATTTTTCTCGGTCGGCATTTTTCCGGCGATGCAATCGTACCAATCGGTGAGTTTGCCCCCATCCACGTAAAGTTCGTGGAATATGTAAGCGGGCAAGCCCGTGACGCTTCCGATCGTTCCGCTTACCGAACCGGCGCTTCTATAAATGTTCGGCTGAAAGATGTAACGTCCGCATTGGGTGAGCAAATGGAAGTCTTGGTTGATGCGGTTATACAAAATCGAATCGACCCATTCGGATTTTTTGGAATCCGAAAGCAAGGCTTCGATGTAGCTGTAATATTCGCTGGTGAATTTGTTTTGGTGGATGGACATCACGGACGTGCTGTTGTCTTGGATTTTGACCACTTCTTCGTCTGGATAATCCTCGTATACGGTCGTGTTGGTGCTTCCGTATGTATAAGTGGTCGGAACAATGGAAATGGGAACGGCCGAAGCGATCGATTTCTCGACGTTGTTCATATATATGGAAAAGCCGTTGGTGACGGATAAAACCAACGCCACGCCGATCAAACCGATGGAAGAGGCCACCGCAGTCAAAATCGTTCTGCCTTTTTTGGTTCTTATATTGGAAAGGGATGATTTTAAAGCCGTCCCAAAAGACATCGAGGTCTTCTTGTTGGTTTCTTTCTCCGCGTTTTCCGCCTTTTCCAAGGCGAGGGGTTTGCTGTCGGCGATGATGATTCCGTCTTTCATTTCGATGATTCGATCGGAATATTGTTCGGCCAATTCCTTGTTGTGGGTGACCATGATCACCAACTTCTCTTTGGAAATCTCTTTCAAGATATCCATCACTTGGATGGAGGTTTGGGAATCAAGCGCGCCGGTTGGCTCGTCCGCCAAAATGATCTTGGGGTCGTTGACCAAAGCCCTGGCCATCGCCACCCTCTGCATCTGGCCGCCGGACATTTGGTTCGGCTTTTTCTTCCATTCGTTTTCCAACCCGACGGCTTTCAAAGCCTCCAAAGCCCTCTTTTTCCTCTCGGCTTTCTTAACGCCGTTTAAAACCAACGGGGTTTCGACGTTGGAAAGAATCGTTTGGTGGGAGATGAGGTTATAAGACTGAAAAATGAAGCCGACGCGGACGTTTCTATACGAATCCCAATCTTTGTCGACGAAGTCTTTGGTGCTCTTGCCATCTATCAACAAATCGCCGGAAGAATAATGGTCCAAGCCGCCGATTATGTTAAGCAACGTCGTCTTTCCGCACCCTGACGGGCCAAGGATGGAAACGAAGCCGCTATCGGCGAAAGATAACGATATTCCCTTCAAGGCCGGGATGGGCTTTTTATCTAAAAGATAATCTTTATGTATATCAATCAATTCAAGCATGTAATAACTATACACTTTTTATACAGTGTCGCATTGCTTTAATGCATGCGATAAACGCATTTAAGCGTTTAAAAAGCGTGGTTTACCACGCATCATCGGTTTTTTATTTGCGCAACGTCTTGAAGAATTTTTTCATCAAGGCCTCACATTCGTCTTTTTTTATCCCTTTGGTGACTAACGGCCTTCTTAAGAAGGACGGGTCGTCAAAGGCGTAAAAATGAGAACAGACCGCGCCCATCGTGACATCGTCCGTCCCATAAACAACACGCGTTATGTAGCTTTGCATTATGGCCCCCGAACACATCAAACACGGTTCGACCGTGACGTATAAGGTGCAATCGGAAAGGTTCCAAGTCCCCAGGTTTTTCGCCGCGTCTCTTATGGCTTCTATTTCCGCATGGGAGCTAACGTCTTTTTTCTCTTCTTTTTCGTTATGGCCTTTGCCTACGACTTTGTTATTAAAAACAACGACGGCCCCGACTGGGACTTCTTTGTTTTCCAAGGCTATTTCGGCTTCTTCCAAAGCCAATGACATATATTCTTCGTCGGACATGGGTTTATTTTAGCAAAAATAAAACCACCGCACAGGAGATTGTTCGTTAAGGCTGCTTCGTTCCCGACCTGACCTGGTTCCGATCTCTCTCCTTGCGATGGCATTAAGATTATAGGCTATATTTTATTTTTTCTCGACAGGTTTCAAAACCTTGAGCCCGCCCATGTAAGGTTGGAGGACTTCCGGAATCAAAACCGATCCGTCGGCTTGCTGGAATTGTTCCAAGATGGCCGGCATCAAACGGCTGGTGGCCAATCCCGAGCCATTCAAGGTGTGGCAATATCTGACCTTGCCGTTTTCATCGCGGTATCTGATCATTCCGCGACGGGCTTGGTAATCCCTGGCATTGGAAACGGAAGAGGCTTCCTTATAGATTCCCATCGAAGGGATGAACACTTCGATATCGTAGGTTCTGGCCATGGAATCGGAGCAATCTCCGGCCGCCAATTTGTCGACTTGGTAGCAAAGACCCAATCCTTCGACCAACTTTTTGGCTTTGTTGACCAATTCCTCGAAGGCGGCGTCAGAGCCGTCGGCCGTGGTATATTGGACCATTTCCACCTTATCGAACTGATAGCCGCGGATCATTCCGCGTTCCTCGGTGCGATAGGATCCGGCCTCGCGACGATAGCAAGGGGTATAGGCGAAATATTTCTTCGGAAGCTCGTCGAGCGAAAGTATTTCGTCCCTATGGAGGTTAACCAAGGCCGTTTCGGCGGTCGGGAGCAAGAATTTGCTCGGCGAAGTGCCGTTTAGCCAGAAGACATCCTCTTTGAATTTCGGGAACTGCCCGGCGGTGAAGCCAGATTGTTCGTTCAATAAATGAGGAGGGAGGATCATGGTGTATCCATCCGCTAGGTGGGTATTCACGAAATAGTTGAGCAAGGCCCATTCGAGGCGAGCGCCCAAACCGGTGTAGATCCAAGTTCCGGATCCGGAGATTTTGGCGGCTCTCTTATAATCGATCAAGCCAAGGGATTCGGCTAATTCGACATGGTCTTTGGGTTTGAAGCCCTCAAACTTCGGTTCGTTGCCGAAATGATAGATGGGGTGGTTGTTTTCTTTTCCTCCGCCCACCAAATCGTCGTCCGGCATATTGGGCAAAACGGCGATGGCGTTGAAGATGTTCTCTTCGACAGAACTTAGCTCGGCTTGGGCTTCTTTGGAGGAAGCGGCCAATTCCTTGACTTTGGCAAAGACTTCAGTGACGTCTTTCCCTTCTTTTTTTAGGTTCGGGACGGTAGCCGTCAATTTGTTTTGCTCAGCCTTGGAACCTTCCACAACTTGTAGGAGTTCGCGTCTTTTTTTGAAAAGCCCCAAAAGTTCGCTTGGATCGAAATCGTAGTTTTTCTTAGCCAAAGCGGCTTTGACGTATTCCGGCTTTTCCTCGATCAATTTTGCATCAATCATAATTTTCTCCTTTTAAGGTTTTATTCGACCATGTCCGGAGTGACGACTTCTTCCGAAGTTTCTTCAGAGGTCAGATTCGGATTGATTTCTTCGTCTATGACTTCTGCTTCTTCGCTTTCGTCTTCATGCGGGACCAAGGTGACGGCGGCGACTTTTTGGTTGCCTTCCAAGTTGATGATCTTCACGCCTTGGGTGTTTCTGGCCGCGATCTTGATTTGGGCTATAGGCATGCGGATGATGATGCCTTTGTTGGTGATGACCAATAAGTCTTCGTCTCCGTTGACGGCGCGCATGGCGCACAATTCTCCGCCTTTGTTGACGGTCTTAAGGGAAATGACGCCCTTGGTGCCTCTGGAAGTGAGGCGATATCCGTCGTAGTGGCGGGTGGTTCCATCCGGCAATTCGACGTCGGTGTCGGCGCCGTAAGACATCTTGCCGAAGCCTTTGTCGGACAAAGCCAAGATGATTTTGCCTTCTTTGGAGGTGGTTATGTCGACTAAGTGCGAGCCATCGTCCAAATTCATGCCGCGAACGCCGGCCGCGTCTCTGCCCATCGCACGGACGTCGCTCTCGTAGAAGGAGCAGACTTTTCCGTTATTGGAGGCCAACGAAACGATTTCGGAACCGGTAGTTCTCTTAACATCCAGCAACTGATCGCCTTCTTTCAAGGAGATGGCGCGTTTGCCGTTGGAATGGATGGACATGAATTCTTTTAACGAAGTCCTCTTGACCACACCATTTACGGTGGCGAAGAAGAGGAAGTCGTTTTCGTCGTAATCGTCGCAAGAAAGGATGGCGACGATCTTCTCGTCTTGGTCCAAATTCAATAGGTTGATGGCTGGAATGCCCTTGCTGTCTCTCGAAGCGTCGGGGATTTGATAGCCGCGCATGCGATAAACGGTGCCGTAGCTAGAGAAGAACAAGATGTCGGTGTGGGTCTTGGTGTGGACCAGCAAACGGACGGTGTCGTTGCCGTTGGTGGTGACGCCTTTGATGCCGCGTCCGCCTCTGTTCTGGGTGCGGAAAGTATCGTCGGCCATACGCTTGATGTAGCCGTTTCTGGTCAAGATGACCAAGATGTTTTCCTGCGGCAAGAGGTCTTCGGTATCGATGGAAGCCTCGGCGTCGGAAATGTCGGTCAAACGCTTGTCGCCGAAACGATCTTTGATGTCGTTGAGTTCGACGATCATCAAATCGAGGATGTTGTCTCTGGAGGACAATAAGCGGTTATATTCGGCGATATTGGCGGTCAAAGCGTTGTGCTCGGCGGCCAATTTGTCTTGTTCCAAACCCTGCAAACGACGCAAAGTCATGGCCAAGATCGCTTGGATCTGAGGCTCGGAGAAACCGAATCTCTCGCTCAATTTGGCGGTGGATTCTTCGTCGTTCTTCGAGGAACGGATGATGTGGATGACCTCATCGATGTGGTCGTGGCATTCGATCAAACCGACGACGATGTGATCGCGGTCGGAATCCCTCTTCAAACGATATTGGGTTCTGCGGGTCAAAACGGTGACTTGGAAGTCGATGTAGTTTTGGATCAATTCGCAGATATTGAGGATTTTCGGCGCGCCGTCGACCAAGCAAAGGTTGATGACGCC
>CAVIYC010000019.1:0-9719 GCA_963647095.1 Oscillospiraceae bacterium
TAGTTGCGGCACGGCAAGCTCAATATGGTGGTCTTCCCGGCGCCCGTCGCCCCAACGAAGGCCACGGTTTGCTTTGGCTCGACCACGAAGGAAACGTCTTTCAAAATCCAGTTTTCCCCTTCATAGGCAAACCAAACGTTCTTGAATTCTATCTTGCCTTTGAAGTGATCGATATCCAACGCGTCTTCTTTTTCTTTCACTTCCGAGTCGACGGACAAAAGGCTATATAAACGTTCCGCGGCGGTAAAGGCCCTTTGGATGCGATTAAGCTGATCGGCGATTTCTTGGATGGGGTTGAAGAAGTTGGAGAGATACAAATAGAAGGCGACGATTTCCGGGGAATCCAAGGCCAATTTGATGCCCACGAAGAAGGTGACGGCGATGGCCCCATAATAAAGCAAATTGATGAACGGCCTATACAAAGCGAAGGCGACGACTATCTTATAATGCGTTTCCTTCATGTCTTCGTTCTTTTTGGAGAATTCTTCTTCTTTCCGTTTTTCTTGGTTGAAGATTTGGGTGATCTTCATCCCCGAAAGGTTCTCGGAAAGGAACGAATTCATGTCGGAAGTCAACATTCTTTCTTTTCTGAAGAACTTTCCGATGACCTTTCCGAACACGACGCTCGAAACGGCCGCGACCACGGCGAATATCAACAAGAACAGGCTCAATTTGATGGAAATGACCATCATCATGGCCAATATGCCGACCAAGGTCAAAACGTTCCTTATGATGCTAACCAAGGTTGAAGTGAATAAGTCCGATATGGCGGAGGTATAGAAACAAACGCGGGTTACCAAAGAACCGACCGGCATGTTGTTGAATTGGTTTTGAGACAATCCCTCAATATGATTGAAGACGTCTTTCCTCATCTTATAGACGATGCGTTCGCCGGCTTTGTTCAATATCATCGTCTCGAAGTAAGTGATGACTTGGGCAAACAAAGACAAGAAGGCGTATCCGACCACTATTCCGACAACGATGGACAAAGTCTCGGAAGTGACAACGCCCTTCAATTCCCTGACGAACCTTTTGGTGAATAACGGCAAAACGATATTTATGGCCGTTGAAAGGACGATGAGCAACAAAGAAAGGATTACCGAGCGTTTTTCGCTTTTCAGATACGGCCAAGAGTTCTTCAATATGTCTTTGAATCTCATCTTCTTGTCGCCGCGAAGCTTAGACAACGAATCATCCATGCCGTTCACCTCCTTCCACTTCTCTTTCGAGTTCTTGGAGATAGACCATATGCCGATAGATCTCGCAGTTCTTCATCAAATTCTCGTGCGTGTCGAAACCGACGACCTCGCCTTTGTCCAAAACCAAAATCTTATCCAATCTGGTTACCGTGGAAACGCGGGAGGCGATAACGATGGTCGTTTGGCCTTTCCTCTTTTCTTCGATGGCGTTTAAAATCGATTCCTCGGTTTTGACGTCCACCGCGGAAACGGAATCGTCCAAAATCAAGATTGGGGCTTTCTTATAAAAGGCCCTAGCGATGGAGATGCGTTGCTTTTGCCCGCCGGAAAGGGTGACGCCCCTTTCGCCGGAAACCGTATCGTATTTGTTGACGAAGCCTTCGATGTCTTCATGCACCGAGGAGAATCTCGCGGCCTCTATGACCGCTTCTCTGTCCAACGTTTCGGAAGAGAAGGAAATGTTGTTTTCGATTTTGTCGGAGAAAAGGAAATTGTCTTGTGGGGAATAAGCCACCTGCTCGCGCAAGGAAGTAATGTCGCAATCCATGAGATCCACGCCGTCGATGCTAACGCCCCTATCGAAGTTGTATAAACGCATCAATATGTTGGCGAAGGTGGTTTTTCCGCTTCCGATCTTTCCGATTATGCCAACGGATTCCCCAGGTTTTATTTCGATGTTTATGTTCTTGAGCCTCGGTTCTTTGTCGTTTGGATAGGTGAAGCTGAAATTGGAGAATTTGATGTCTCCCTTAACGTCTTTCAATATGACCGCGTTCTCGGGGGATTTGATGTCTTCTTCCGCGTCCAAGAAATTGGTGATTCTCTTCAAAGATCCCTTGGCCCTAGAACGCATGGAGACTATTTGCCCGCAGGCCATCATGGGCCAAATCAACAAATCGATATAGCCGACGAATTCCATCAATTGGCCGATGTTTATGTCAACGACCGTGTTGCCGATGGCCAAAGGCGTCCCGCTGGCGGCCAAATAGACGAACCAGCCGCCAAAACCCAACACGAAAGCCATTTCCACCGCCAATATGATTCCGATGATCACGTCGAAAAGAACGGATATCCTAGCGAATTTGACGTTCTTCTCTTGGCTTTCTTTGGCCAATTTTGCGAAGTGATGTATTTCCTGCGTCTCTTTGACGAAGGCTTTGATAACCCTTATGCCGGAGAAATTCTCTTGGCAGAAATCGTATAGTTTGTCGGTCGCTTCTTGCCTAGCTTCCCAACGCAAGGTGAAGAACTTCTCGACCAAGCCTCCCCAAACGGCGATAAGGATAAGCGGAACAGCCGCTATCAAAGTCATCCAGATGCTCACTTTTATCATCGAGATTAAGGTGATGATGGTCATGAATACCGCGTCTACGAACATGACGGTTCCCCATCCGAAGAATTCGCCTATTTCGTCCACGTCCGAGGTGAACCAATTCAAAACGTTTCCGACTTTGGTCTCGTGATAATAGTCTCTGGACATCCTTTCGGCTTTGACGAACATGTCATATCTAACGCCGGCCTTGATGTTGGAAGAAGCCCTAAAAATCGACAATCTCCATATGCATCTGCCAACGAACATCACCAGCGCGCATATCATCACGCCCAGGATAACATCCTTCAATTTATCGATGTCCGCGACGAATTCGTTGTCGGAATTGACCACTTGTCCCAAGAACTTGGGAATGTAGTTTTGGGCCACGTCAACGACAATCAAGAAAATGACCCCTATGAGGAAATAGTACCAATATTTCTTGTAATATTTGTTGATGTACTTCCCAAACAGCATACCTAAGGAAGTATCTTCTTTAATTACATTAAAGGCAAGGAATATCCATTTTATGGGCTAAGCGTTGCTTAGGCGTTTTCCTTTTTATCGTCCTTCTGAAGTTTCTTTTTCCTCGCTAACAAGAAATCGACCAATAGGCCAACTCCGCCTAGAACGAAAGCGGTCAGCGCCCATACTTGCGACAAATAGAAATGAGGAGCGAGCTCATACACTTCTTCTCTGAAGAAATCGCACACAAACCTTATGCCGCCATAAACGAACAAGAACAAATAGAAGATATTGAGTTTCTCTTTGTCTTTGTAGACTCTCGGGATGAGATAGCAAAGGAAGAACACGACCCAAGCCATTTCGATTTCCCTGACCGGATATCTGAAAGACGAGGTTGAAGAAACGAGCCTTCCGTAACAGCAACCGACGAAATAGCAATTCAATCTGTTGAAGAACCAAAGGATTATTCCGGCGATGGTCAAAATGTTCGCGCACTTCTTATATTCGGTTTTGGTGATTTTCGAACAAACGAAAATATAAAGCCAATAGATGAACAACGCCCCGAAGGCTCTCATGTTGGAAATATGTTCGCCAACTATGAGATTCTCCAATTGAGCCAAAGCGACTTGGCCAAGTATGCAAACTAGCAAGGCTCCGATTATCAATAAGATGACTCCCCACCATTTGACGTGAAGATCTTTCCTTTTGAAATAGAGCCACACAAACATGAAAATAGCCCCAACAAGGCATAAAACCAGGAGTTTCCAATGATTTTGGAAGAATTCAGCAAACGTATTTAAATAAACCATACTCTGTAAAACCACCAAAAAGTATAGGCTTTATTAAACTACGTTTGTACCTAATTCAATCAAATGGAGCCAAGAGTTTTCTTTAAGGTGTCCGCTGATTTGTTCAATCTTTCCTTCTCTTCCTTGGATAACGGAATCTCCAAAATCTTCTCCACCCCGTCCTTGCCGATTAAGGAAGGCAGGGACAAAGCCACGTCATATAAGCCATATTCTCCGTTTGCCTCCACGCTGACGGGCAACATGGAATGAGAGTTGTTGACGATGCAGGAAACGATATGGGAAACGGATAAGGCGATGCCGTAATAGGTCGCCCCTTTCTTTTCGATTATCTTATAAGCGGAATTGACGACGTCGTCCTCGATCTTTTTCATATTCTCGTCGTGGGCTTTGTAACCACGAAGTTCGCAGAAGGAAGAAAGGGGAACGCTTCCGACGTTGGCGGAACTCCAAACCGGAGTCTCCGAATCGCCGTGTTCGCCGATTATGACCGCGTGGACGTTCTTGCTATCCACGTTTAAATGACGGGATAAGAGATATTTCAATCTCGCGGTGTCTAGCACGGTCCCGCTGCCGAAAACCCTATTGGCCGGAAGCCCGGATTCTTTGTAGGCGATATGGGTCAAAGCGTCCACCGGGTTGGCGACCATCAATAAGATTCCTTCCATTTCCACTCTCTTTAGTTCGGAAACGATGGATTTTACGATCTTGGCGTTTTTGCTTATCAAATCAAGTCGGGTCTCGCCTGGTTTTTGGTTGGCCCCGGCCGTGACGATGACAACGGCCGCGTCTTTGATCTCTTCATAACTTCCGGCATGAATGTCCACCGGATAGGAATAAGGGAGGCCATGAGACAAATCCAAGGCTTCTCCTTCGGCTTTGGATTCGGTTCGATCTATCAATACTATTTCGTTGAATTGTCCTTTTTGCATTAAGGCGAAAGCGATGGAGCTGCCAACGAATCCGCAGCCGATTATCGCTACCTTTTTGATATTGACCATTATGTGTTCCTCCTTTGAAAACCATTATATGGGAAGGATGGCAAAAACGCTTTTGATACGCTTGGGATTTAAATAAAGAAAAAGCGCCCGGCCTAAGCCAAGCGCTTAATGATGATTAGCGATGCTTGCGGATGCCGCCGCCGTTAGATCCTTTTTTGTGGACTAGGACGGTTCCTTCGCCGTTAGACAAGCTTTCGGCGTATTCGTAGGCTTCTTTTTGGGTTTTGAAGGTCTTGATGGTCTTGGCCTTTCCACTTTCCAATTTGCTTCCGCCGGCAAGGGTTACCCTCCACATCGTTTTGTCTTCGGTCTGAGATACGTGATATACCTTAACTGGTTTGGTGCTAGCTGCCATATATTGTCCTCCTGATGTTGTTTTTAGTTTAAATCAAGGAACGATTAATTAAAGAGGTTTTTTCGATTTATTTGGCCTTTTTTAGCACCAATACGAACGATTTGTCGTCTTCCTTGGCTTTTACCGATTCAAAGTTAGAAAAATAAGCGGCTTCATTCTCTGGCTCTCCTAGGGAACGGCTTATGGGTTTGGCCCTTCCGGAATGATGGGAATCGAGTTCTTTTCTCGATAAAGAATGCAAGATAGCCAAGGTTCCTCCCTCTTTCAAAAGCTTATGGCATTTATTGGCCAATCTTTCCGGGTCCATGAAATGGGGATAGGCGTTATAGATTATTATCGCGTCAAATTTGTTAACTTCATTCAAGTCGAAAAGATCTAAATGCATGAATTCCGCCCAATCGGACGAAGCGTATTTTCTTTTCGCCAATTCAATCATTTTGGAAGATAAATCTATGCCTATCACTTTGTTGTCGGTCAAAGAATGAATAAGCCCTGTGACGACCCCCGTCCCGCAAGCCACGTCCAAAACCAAATCGCCTTTCTTGATGCCAGTCTCATTTAATAAAGAGAGTTTGGTTTCCGAAGGGCAATTTTCACGCTCGTCCCAAGACGAAGCGACATCATCAAAGAAATTCTCGATATCGTTCATTGTTTGAAGAAGGCCTCCGTATTGATTGTTTGATAACCGCCGAAAGATTGGGGTTTCGAATATATCTCATCGGCCAAGGCTTTGCCGTTGAACTTCAAGGTAACTTCATCGAGTTTGTTTTTCATATCGACGTCGGTAAACAATTCCGGATAAATGACTTTGGCGTTATACCAGGTATTGGCCAAGGATATTTCCAAGTTCGTGTAATAGGCGTTATAAGCCATTTGGAGATAGGCCTTGCCTTCTTTCCAGCCTTTGCAGGTATCAAACATCGCATTGTCTAAAGCGTATAGCCCTTTGATGTTTTTGACCGCCGCCGCGTCGAAAATCATGTTGTCCATGTCGTCTCCGAGGCTAACGAACTTCTCTTCTTCGATTTTGCTGATTCCGGTTATTCCGATATCGGAAGCCACGTTGTCGATCTTGGCTATGTTAAACGGCTCGTAATTCCCGGAAGTCATCAAATGGTTGGTCGTGCCCCAGTTTCCAAGCCCGCAGATATAGGCTTTCTTTTTATTGGAATCGGTGATGCTTGAAACATGCTCGGCGATGCTTTGCTTTTGGGCGTCTATATACGAAATCAAGTCGGAAGCCCTCTCGTTTTTATCCAACACCTTTCCAAGCAAAGCGATGGTTTGAGACACTTTCTCGTCCCAAACGCCTTTGGTTCCGATGCTTAAGGTGATTACCGGGACCCCGATGGCTTCTTTGATGCTATTGGCTCTGGAAACGTCCTCGTATTCGGAGATTATCAAATCCGGGTTGCAGGATAATATCTTCTCGGTCTCCGGATTTTGGGCGTTGGGTCCCCCGACCCCGCAAGAAGGAAGGGTTTTGAAATGCTCTTCGTTGGCGATCAGATAGGGACGGGCCACCCCATCGAACATCACGGGTCTGGAAGCCAACGACGTATTGTCTATGTCCTCCACGCCGGAAAGGAGTTTCACGTCTCCGACATAAGAATATAAGCGAAGGGCGCCGGCCCCGATGCAAACGATCCTTTTATATGATCCGGGAACGACGGTCTCCACCCTGCCGATCATGTCCGTGACATCCACGGACCCGCCGGTAACGGTCGAAGAAGATGTATCGTCCCCGCAAGAAGCCAATATCAACGGCACCAAGGCCAATAAGAGCTTTTTATTCATGTTCCATTTCCTTTTCCAAAATCACTTTTTTGCCATTTATCTCAGCCACGTCCACGTCTATCCCAAACGTTTCTTTTATGCTTTCTTCGTTGATGATCGAATCATCCCCATCAAAAGTTATCTTCCCGTCTTTTAGGAAGAAGAACCTGTCCCCGAAGCCTATCGCCGCGTTTATGTCATGAATCGCGACCAAGATGGATATTCCCTTTTCTTTGGACAATCTCTTGGCTTCTTTCAAAACCAATCGCTCATTGCTCATATCCAAGTTCCCGGTCGGCTCGTCGAACACCAATAGCTCGGGTTCTTGGGCCAAGGCTCTGGCGATCGCGACTTTTTGCTTCTCTCCGCCGGAAAGCTGGTTGGCGTTCCTCATCGACAAATCGCTGAGTCCCATCTCCTTAATCAAGGATTCGACGATTTCCCTGTCCTTTTTCCTGTCCTTTAAGCCGAACTTGGATATCCTTCCCATCAAGATGGAATCGAAGACGGTCAAGGAACCGAATTCTATGTTTTGGGGGACGTAGGCCACCAAAGAAGAACGCTTGGCCAAAGACGATTTCAAGATGTCGTTGTCGTTAAGCGATATCGAGCCGGAAGAAGGCTTCTCGATGCCAACGATATTCTTGAACAAGGTGCTTTTGCCAGACCCGTTCTTGCCAAGGATTATGCCTATCTCGCCTTTGTTCAAGGAGAGATTCACGCCATTTAGGACCGGTTGGCTTTTTCTGTTATATCCGAATGAAAGGTTTTCGATATTCAGCATCTGTTTCCCTCCTTGTGAGCGAAGATCATGAATAAGAAGAACGGGGCGCCAAGCAATGAAGTGATGGCCCCAACCGGAAGAGAAGATCCGTTTCCGATGGTCCTAGCCAAGGTATCGGCTAAGACAAGGAGCAAGGAACCGCTTAATATTGATGCCGGAATCGAGAACCGATGGTCTTGGCCAAGCACCCTTTTGATGACGTGGGGGCAAATGATCCCGACGAATCCGATTATTCCCAAAAACGAGACGCACACCGCCGTTACCAACGAAGCGATGAGCAATGAAACGAAACGCAGAACAGATACGTTAACTCCCATCGTTTTGGCCGCCCCATCCCCCGAAAGCATCGCGTTGTATTTCCAAGACATGAGCATGAAGAAGACGGAAGAAACCCCAACCACGGCTAACATTATCCAATCTTCCGTGTATCCGGCTCTGGATAAGTCCCCAAAGGACCAAACCACGGCCGCGCTCAAACCAACGTCGGTCGCGTAATATTGCAATACGGTCGTAGCCGCGGTCCAAATGGAGCCAATGGCAATCCCAGCCAAAACCACGGTGTTGGGAGAAAAGGAACGGATTGAGCACAATCCCAATATCGCCAACACCGACACTGCGGCGAATATAAAAGCCATCGCCGAGGTGGCGTAAGGATTGGCGCCCGTAGAATAAGCGTTAACGTTATTCCCGGTGGAAAGGAATCCGCCGGCGAATCCGATTATGGAGACGTTGGCTCCGAAGGTCGCGGCGTTCGATACCCCCAGTGTGCTTGGCGAAGCCATGGAATTCCCCAAAACCGTTTGCATGATGAGTCCGGCGATGGATAAGCCAGCCCCGGCGATGAGCGCCGCCAAAATACGCGGTATCCTGATGTTCCAAACTATCCTTATCTGAGCGGCGGTCCCGGTTTTGGCCAATCCCGCCCAAGTATCCGCGAAACCCAGATTGGAAGAGCCCACGAACAAAGAGAAAAAGGCCGCCACCAACAAAACGACGAGGGCGATGACGATGAACAATATCTTGTTCCTTTTTTTGCTTATGTAAGCCTCTTTCAGAGGGCTTCTAGTCATTTCCATCGGATGAAAGTTAACATTTATGGATATTTATCGCAATAAATTATCGTTTTTGTTCGATAACTTTATGTTTTTATCGAATATCGTGTAGGATTACCATATAGATATCGAACAAGGAGTATTACTTTATGGACAAGAGAATAGTCAAGACCAGACAAGCCATTTACGACGGTTTCGCGAAGGCGTTGGAAGAAGTCTCGTATGACGAAATGAAAATAGAAGACATCTTGAAAACGTCTTTAGTTTCCAGAAGCACTTTCTACGCCCACTTCAAATCGAAGGAGGAAGTCCTCTCTTCCATAAACGCCAATATCTTCGACCACGTTTTCTCTCATTCGCTCAAAGAAGAAGCCACCCATGACTTTTCCAAAAGCAGCATCTTCGACTACAACCATTTGCTGACCCACATTCTCTATCATCTGCATGACGAGAAAGCCTTGATCACCAAAATCATCAACTCCGGGTGCAAAGACATATTCCTAAACGATTTAAGGAAACGCTTCTACCCGATTTCCGAGAGAATCGTCAAGGAGAGTTTGCTGAACATCAAAGAAATGCCCCTCGAATTGAAGATTAGGAAAGTGACCGAGGATTTCATCGTGACCATCGAATATTGGTTCAAAAACGGCTGTCAGGAAACCCCGGAGAAAGTCTCCTCTTATCTTTTTTCGCTTTAATCGGCAAAAATTAGCCGTTTTGCTATAGCAATGAAACGCTCCGAAAGTATAATGTTGCCGGGAGGAAGCAATATGAAAGCCACCAAAACCAAAATAATCTGGGCAATGTCCTTGCCAATCGTCCTTTTGGCTTCTTGCGATAACCAAGAAACCGCCAAATGGTCATATAGCAGAGATGACATGGCCAACTTCACCGAAATAGAAGCCGATTACACCAACGACAAAGGAACCGGAACCTTCGTTACCCTAGCGGAAGACGACATCTTCTCTACGG
>CAVIYC010000020.1:0-3361 GCA_963647095.1 Oscillospiraceae bacterium
CGCATGGGATGGATATGGGCTTCTCGGAATCGATATTTGAGTCGACTTCCGCTTATTCTACGACGGGATTGACTTGCTTTAAGGATTATATCGACGTGGATGGGGCGTTCGCCCCGCATGTCTTCACCTACCATAGGGCTCAGATGCAGTTCGTCGGCGGGGCCGGATTGGTATTGGTTCTGGCTTGCATCGTTTCAAGTTCCGGTAGCATGTCCTTGTTCTCCTCGGAAGGCCATAACGACAGGATCATGCCCAATATGGGACACACCGCCAAAATAATCTTTGGGATAATGACGGGCTATGCGCTCGTTGGCACTTTGGCTTTGTGGCTTGCCGGCATGCCTTTGTTTGACGCGCTGATAATATCGATGTGCTCTATTTCCGGCGGAGGCATGGCGCCGACCAGCCAATCGATAAATTATTATCGCACGGTATCGAGCAACGGCGTTTTCGCCACCAGTTTCTTGGCTATCCAAATAATCGTGTCGTGATTATCGATGTTCTCGGCCGTTTCCTATGTTTTGCACTTTATGTTGCTCAGAGGGAAAATCGTGAAGTTCTTCAGGGACGCGGAAATCAAATTCGCTTTGTTTTTGATCGCGTTCTGCACGTTGTTTGCGGGCATTGGCGCTTGTTACGCCTATTCCAAGGCCAACGCGGTGGCTTTTGGCACCAATTGGCTTTCATTGTTCGGGGATAGTCTATTTTATGTCGTGACCTCGGCGGCCACGACCGGTTTCTCGTCTTTGGATTCCGCTTCGTTCTTGGCTTTGGGAAAGCCCATTATCTTCGTTTGCGTTTTGCTGATGCTAATCGGCGGCGGAATGGGTTCGGCAGGCGGCGGCATCAAGCAATACCGCATCATCCTTTGCCTCAAGGATCTGATGCGCAACGTCAAATATCGTTTCTCTTCGAATAGGACCCTAAACCCCACGACCATATATCGTTATGGCGAAAGGAGGCAAATCGAGGAATCGAAGTTCAAAGAGGCCCATAACTATGCGGTTCTCTACTTAATCGTCTTCTTGGCTTCGTCAGCCTTACTATGCGTTTTGCCGGAGATCGATCCCGAGGAAGCCTTGTTTGACGTCTCTTCTGGCATGTCCAACACCGGCTTGGCTTTGATTGATTACGTATCTTATGGAAAGGCCCATCCGCATGCCTATCCCGTTTTGCTTTGGATATTGTCCATCGGAATGTTGTTGGGCCGTTTGGAAATCATGCCGCTCATCGATACGTTCAGGAACTACATTTTGGAATTCAAAGCCATCAATTCCGAAAAACGAAGGAAAAAAGAAAAAGATCAGAGTATATAAGGTTATAGGAGGTTAGATATGCTTATAGACCAAATCAAAAAGGCCAATCTGGAGGCCATGAAGGAAAGAAACCAGAACAAGAAGAACATCATGTCTTTGCTTATCGCCAGATACGTGGCTTTAAAGACCGACGGCAGCAATAAGGAAATAACCGACGCGGATGTCGTTTCTTTGATCATGAAAGTGAAAAAGGAACTCGAAGAGGAGAGAGACGGATATCTCAAAGCCAATCGTGAGGAGCAAGCCAAAAACATCACCGAGCAGATGTCGGCCATCGAGCCTTTCTTGCCGAAGATGCTCTCTGAGGGCGAAATCAATGAGATAATCGCCTCTTTGCCCGATAAATCCATCCCAAGCGTGATGAAATACTTTAAGGCGAATTACGCGGGACAAGCGGATATGTCCCTTGTAAATAAGTTGGCCAGGGGAGTATAATCCCAAGTGCGCAACGTAGGGGCATGGTTCAGTGGTAGAACAGCGGTCTCCAAAACCGTTGATGAGGGTCCGATTCCTTCTGCCCCTGCCACGACAAAGTAGAGCTCAGTCTAGCGACTGGGCTTTTTTCGTGGCATGGGGCAGAAGGAATAAGGTTGGGTGAAAAATTTTCTGTTTCGCTTCTATAAGTTAATGGAGGTGAAAAAATGCAAAATTACGGACTTAAAGACGGAATCGACTTCAAAAACGAAAATAACAAAAATATTCGAGAACCGTTGCAATTTGAAACTGAAAATATTTGCGATTTCACAATCGTGTAGCGACGAAGCAAGATAATGTTAGATTTCTTTTGCAATAAAAAATCCGATACATAGTGACACTATCTTCTTTTGCATTAGTTTAAGGCTTCATCGTGATTGAACCTCCCTACTAATATTTGATAAAATCTATGCAATCGATATGAACGTGCCCGATAACAATTAAGTGCCGATGTTTTTTGCAAAATATTGGCCTTTTCGCCGTAAAAGCGAATAGATTCACTCTATCGGTTATTGGCACATTTCAACGAAAAGGGGAATCTATTCATCGGAGGTGTCAAACATGACGCTAGGACAAAAAATTAAATTTTTGCGCAATGAGAAGCGCATAACCCAAAAGTATTTGGCCGAGAAATTAAACGTTTCCTTCCAAACGGTGAGCAAGTGGGAAAATGACGAAAACGAGCCGGACGTTGCGACGTTGAAAGCACTTTGTGCCATTTTCGATTGTTCGCTGGACGATTTGTTGAGTGATAAAGATCTTTCATCGATCGGAAACGATTCAAAGACTGAGGTCGTTGCGCCAACAAATTCCGAAACGCCTCAGCCCGTAACCCAGACTGTGATAATCCATCAAAAAGAAATGCACGTATGCGAGAGATGCAAGAAAGACATTCCCGAAGATGAATTGGTGATGGAGGAAGTGAAAGTCCAAAGCGGACGCAGAGGACGCGCTGCGGTTTATAGACAAGCCTATTATCATTCTAAGTGTCTCCAAGAACTCAAAACCGAAAGAGCCAAAATCGCGGCGATGCAGAAAAAAGAAAAAGCAGAAAGGGCCAAAAAGCTTTCGTTCGGTTGGTCGATTGCCGGCGGGGCCGTTTCCCTTGTCGTAGCTTTGCTCGTGATGCTGCTTTTGCCTGCGGCCAAGGCGGTTATCCATCCGGGATTCGCGGTTCTGTACTCGGTTATTGGCGGATATGCGATATTTGCCGCTATATATTGCATCATGACGGGATCGTATATTGGCGATGTCTTTGTTTGGTGTGCCAGTCAGACCATCAAATTCCCCGGCTTGATTTTCAGTTGGGATTTGGATGGCTTGGGTTGGCTAATCGCAATGAAGATATTATTCATGATATTGGGCTTCTTATTCGCGGTTTTGGCATTCTTGGCGGCCGCCGTTCTTTCAATGGCTTTGGGAGCTGTGTCGTTCCCGTTTGTCCTCGCTCACAATATCAAAATTCAATATGCAGATTCTTTAGTAGGGGGAGATTAAATGAAGGCCAAGAATTGATATTGAAGTGCAATGACACTTACTATGGAACCGCCCTTCATATTTCCGAAGGCGGG
>CAVIYC010000020.1:3414-9661 GCA_963647095.1 Oscillospiraceae bacterium
AACCCATGATTGAAATTTAATCGGTCATGGGTTTTTATTTAGCCAATTAGCGGTATTTTGCTAAAATACCAAGGTAAGAAATTATTATGAAAAATACGATAAAATACGCCATAGTCTCCGGGGACACGTCCGGAATCGGCAAGGAAATAACCAAACAATTGATGGATAAAGGATGTTTCGTTTTCGGAATATCCAGAAGAGAGCGATCCGATATAGAAAACGATTTGTATAAGCATGTGTCGCTGGACATAACCGACGCCCGCAAAGCAAAGGAAACGATAGACTACATTTGTTCCCTTCATGAGATCGATCTTTTGGTGAACTGCGCGGGCTTTGGTATTTCCGGAGCCATAGAATTCACCGACACGGAAGCGGCGAAGAAGCAAATGGACGTAAATTTCTTCGGGATGGTCAATATGACTCAAGCGATAATCCCCAACTTCAGAGAAAAGAAAAAAGGAAAAATAGTCAATATATCTTCGGTGGCCGCGGTGGCTCCGCTGCCGTTCCAAGCCTTTTATTCTTCTTCGAAAGCGGCCATAAATTCCTATAGTTGCGCCCTTGGTAACGAACTTAGGCCATTTAACATCAAAGTCGTCTCCGTTCAGCCGGGAGACATAAAATCTGGCTTCACTTATGCCAGAGAAAAAGAAAATAAAGGCGATGACGTCTACACTGGCAGAATATCAAAGTCCGTAAAGAAAATGGAACACGACGAACTTAACGGGATGACGTCCTTAATGGCTGCGAAAAAAATCGTCAAGATTGCCTTAAGAAAGAACCCCAAGCCGATCGCAACGATTGGGGTAAGCTATAAATTTTTAGCGTTCTTAATCAAAATATTGCCGATAAGATTCGTCAATTGGATGTTATATAAAATCTATTGATTCGCAATATTCCGCCTTCTTTCTTTTCGCTTGCCGTTGCGTGCGTACGCAATAAAACATAAAAAACATGTACATTAGTGGTATAATCTACCCATTCTTTTGCAAGCCTTACGCTCAAAAGAACAGAGGAAACACTTCATGAAAGTAACATTCTACGGTTCGACCGGCAACTGCGGGAAACCCACTCTCCCCCAATTGTTGGAATTGGACTTTGTCGAAAAAGTCACCATCATGGTGCACAACCAATTGACCACCTTCAAAAAGCTGGAAAAGAAATATCCCAAAAAATTAGTCGTCGTAAAAGGCAACTTATCCAATATCGATGATATCAGGAAAACCATCGGAGATTCCGACATCGTCATCAATATGGCCGCCGTCATCCCCCCTTTGTCGGACAAAAGGCACGACTTGGCCGAAGAAACCAACATCATCGGCACCAAAAACATCATCCAAGTCATAGAAGAGTTGGGCAGAAAGCAACCCAAGCTAATTCATTTTTCCACCATGGCCATTTATGGCGATAGGAACGAAAAGCACCTTTGGGGCGAAGTCGGAGACCCCTTGCTCCCTTCCCCGTTTGACGTATATGCGGCTTCCAAGATAAGAGGCGAATACGCCGTTTTGGAATCCAATATCAAAAATTGGGCCGTATTGAGGCAAACTGCCGTGGTCTATGACGAGATGATGATGAAAAACATCTCGGATGGATTGATGTTCCATACCGCTTTCAATTGCCCCCTTGAATGGGTGACGGGAGACGATACGGGATTGTTGGTCAAAAACATTCTCATAAAAGAAAACAAGAAAGCCTTGAACTCCAAGAATTTCTGGAAGCATATCTTCAATATCGGCGGACCGGCCGAAAATAGGCTGACCGGATATGATTTCATCGACAAATCCTTCAAGATCATCGGCGGTTCGACCGACAAATTCTTCCGTCCCGGATATAACATAATCCGCAACTTCCATGGAGAATGGTTCTCGGATGGGCATAAATTGAACGATTTGTTCGATTACCAAAAAACGACCGTCGACGAATTCTGGGCCAACTTGCTTAAAAAGAAACCGATTTATAAGGCCGGAAACGTCGTTTTCCCGACGTTGATCAGGAAAATCGTGATAGATCCGCTACGCAAAGACAGCAACGCCCCGGCCTATTGGTACAAAGTGGGCAACGTAGCGCAGATTACCGCTTATTTCAAAAGCAAAGAAAAATACGACGAATTGCAGAGTTTTGGCAAGAATTGGGACAAATTCCCCTTGCTCTGCAAAGGCAAGAATCTGAATAACGAAGACGTGGACTATGACGCTTTGAGAAGCAACCCGACCCACGTCAACCATTATTGGGATTTCGACAAAGACGACAAAGACATCGACATCGAAGATCTGAAAGCGGTGGCCGAAGCCCATGGCGGAAAGCTATTGACCAAGAAGTTCGAGAAAGGCGACGTTTATAGCAAAGTCACTTTCGAGAACCAAGACGGAGAGGTCTTCGAAGCCAAACCATACACCGTCTTAAGAGGCGGGCACTGGATGAATCCGCTTTACAGAGAATTCGTCTGGGATTTCGATAGGTTGGCCAAGAAAGACAAGATCTTTGCCGAGATTTGGTATGACGCCCACGATGAAAACGAGAATCACACCTACTATCTAGACGAGAACGAGGTGGCGAGAATGAAGGATCTATGATGAAGATAGCCTTATTCTATTTCACCGGATCCTATAACACCAAAAAGGTCGCCGAGCACTATAAAAGCGCGATAGAAGGCCTTTCTTTCGAAGCGGACATTTTCCCCATTGAAAACTTTGACGACCAAGGAAACGTGGATGTCTCTTCTTACGACAAATTCGGGATTTTTTACCCCGTGCATGGCTTTTCTTCGCCTAAGATCGTCAAAAGATTCGCAAAGAAATTGTCATCCGATAAGAAAACCCCGTATTTTCTCGTCATGGTTTCCGGGGAACCCGTCAATTTGAACCACAATTCCGCGGATGCCTTAAAAAGGAAATTGAAGAAGAAATTCGCCTTCGAATCGGAATTCCATTACGTGATGGGCTACAACATGATCTTCCGCCATACGGAAGAGAAAGCCTACAAGATGTATGAAGCGATGGAAAAGATAGTCCCGATCGATACGAAAGAATATTTGATAGATGGGAAGAAGTTCGCCTTGAAGCGTCCCTTCCTCGGGCCGATCGCGGTGGGAATAATCCGAATACAGTTCGCCTTTTACCCCGTTAACGGAAAATTGTTCAGGGTAAACAAAAAGAAATGCGTCAAATGCTTGAAGTGCGTGGAGAATTGCCCGGTCAAAAACATCGAATACAAGGACGGGAAATTCAAGTTCCATAACCATTGCATGATGTGCACCAGGTGTTCCTTCAATTGCCCGTCTTCCGCCATAAGCATAGGCATATTGAATGCCTGGAAGGTAAATAAGCCTTATGCTTATAAGCCAGGATACGAAAACGAGGTGGACAAGCATAAGCGCTATTGCAAGAAAGCCTACGAACGTTACTTCGCCTCTATTGAGAAAAGGATAAAAGAACAAGGAGAAAACAAATAATGGAAAAAGTCAGAAT
This sequence comes from Oscillospiraceae bacterium, assembly GCA_963647095.1. Lineage (GTDB taxonomy): Bacteria > Bacillota_I > Bacilli_A > RFN20 > CAG-826 > UBA4951. The sequence goes on from CAVIYC010000020.1 coordinate 6,885, forward strand.
CCAAGACGATTTGTACAATTACGTCAACGGCGAGTGGCTGGAAACGGCCGAAATCCCCGACGATAAGCCGACGGCCGGCGGGTTTGCCAAGCTTCGCGACGAAGTCGAGAAAATCATGATGGACGAATTCGCCAACATGAGCGAAAAAGGCGAATACCCCAATGTCTATTTGGAAAGGGCCGTCAAGCTATATAACGCCGCCAAAGACGGGAAGCGCCGCAAAAAAGAAGGGCTAAGACCCGTTTTGCCGACTTTGAACAAGATAAAGAAATTGAAGGACGTCTCTTCTTTGAACCGCAACTTGAAAGAATTCGTTTTCGAAGGCATCGCCCTCCCCTTCTCCATTGGGGTCGATCCCGATTTGAAGAACACCGAAAAGCATTGCGTCATGATTTCCGGGCCTTCCTGCATTTTGCCCGATACCACTTATTACAAAGAGGAGATGAAGGCCCAACACGATAAATTGATTTCCCTTTGGAGCAATATGGTTAAATCAGTCTTGGCCAAGACCCGTTTGACTCCCGAAGAGCGGGATTTATACATTCAAGACGCCATAAAATTCGACACTTTGATCGCCGCTTACGTCAAATCTTCCGAAGAATGGTCCGAATATACCAAGGTCTATAACCCCATGTCGGTTAGGACTTTGTCGGGGTTAATGAAACCCATTAAGTTCCGCAAATTGCTAAACGATATCTTTGAAAACGTCCCCGAAACCATCATCGTGGCCGAGCCTCGTTACTTCAAGAACTTCAAAAACGTCTTCAATGCCGATACCTTCGAAGCCTATAAGCATTGGGCGTATGTCAAAGAATTGCTGGGCTCTTGCTCCTTGCTTAGCCAAGAGCTCCGCGAATTGGGTTCTTCCTATAGCCGCGCTTTGACGGGCGTAAAGAAAATCCAATCAATCGAGAAGCAAGCCTACAATCTCGCCGGTTCCTTCTATTCCGAACCCATCGGCATCTATTATGGCGAGAAATACTTCGGCGAAAAGGCCAAAAAAGACGTCACCGAGATGGTGGAAGAAATCGTCGAGCAATATAAGGTCAGAATCTCCAACAGCGACGTTTTGTCCGAAAAGACCAAAGAAAAAGCCATCCTCAAATTGTCCACCATGAAATTGAAGATGGGCTATCCCGACAAAGTGAGGGAGATATATTCCAAGCTCGTCTTCGATGAGAGCGACAGCCTTTATGCCATCGTTTCCAAATTGGGCAGAATCTTGGTCGAAAACAACTTCTCCAAATTGAACGAGCCGGTGGATCGCAGCAAATGGGCGATGCCGGGACATATGGTCAACGCCTGCTATTCGCCATACGTGAATGACATCACCTTCCCCGCCGCCATATTGCAGGCTCCCTTCTATTCGATCAACCAATCTAGAAGCGAGAACTTGGGCGGAATCGGAGCCGTCATCGGACATGAAATCAGCCACGCTTTCGACAATAACGGCGCCAACTGCGACGAAAAGGGCAACATCAACAATTGGTGGACCAAAGAAGATTACAAGAACTTCAAGAAACGCACCAAAGCCATGATCAAGGAATTCGAGGGCATCACGCTCCCTTGGGGAGAGGTCAACAGCAGCCTTATCGTTTCCGAAAACATCGCGGATAATGGCGGAATGGCCGTCACCTTGGATTTGATGAAGAAACTGAAGGACGCCTCTTACGAAGAATACTTCAAGAACTGGGCCAGGGTCTGGTGCATGAAGGGCAAGCCTGAATATCTCGCTTTGTTATTGAAAGTCGACGTCCACGCCCCAACTATCCTAAGAGCCAACATGCAGCCTAGGAATTTCCCCGAATGGTACGAAACATTCTCGGTCACTTCCAAGGACAAGATGTATCTCGCTCCTTCCAAACGAGTCGTCATCTGGTAATCGATTAAACGAAAGCCGCCAATCGAGGCGGCTTTTAAATTAATATAAGAACTATAAACGGGCTTTTCTGTAATTGGTATTGCTGGCTTTGCCATCTTTCGAAACCATCCCCTTTTCCATTAAGGAATTCAGAATCCTTATTATGGAATCTTTGGAGAAACCCGACGCTTTTTCGAGATCGGATCTGGTATAAGCGTAGTTGTTTTCCATTTTGGAAAGCAATTTCGCCTCGTTGTCCGTTAGGGACGTTTCCTTTTTCAAAGGGAGGGTTATCGCGATATAAGAGCTATTTACGTCGAAAACCGGTTTTTCGGCATAGCCTTCGTAAGATTGGTTTATGCGCTTTATCCCGGTGGCGAATATTTCGACGATGTTAAGCCTATGGAACACATTGGCAAGTATGGGATTTCTCAAATACGAATAGCGGCCATTCATAAAGGCTTCAAGGCTCATTTCCGGCATAAGTCCCCCTGGCGAGGAAATTATTATGCGGTCATTATGCATCTCAATCTTTGTATTGGAAGAGGTGTCCCAAGACCTATGTATGATTGAGTTGGCCAAAGCCTCCCTAAACGCCTCAAAAGGGATTAATTCATATTTTTTCCGATATCCTCCCTCGATTTTCTCGATGACGTATTCGTCCTCGAAAACCTTTAAGGCTTCGGTGTATTGCTTCAAAGTCGAAATGCGAGATAGATTTATCCTTTTTTTCATTTCGTTGATATTCGATCCGAAAATCACTATGTCTATTCCGGGGAAATCATTTGAGTCGGCTAATAAGGCCGCGGCGTTGTTATAGCCTTTCGAAGTCAGCAAATTGAGGCTTTTTAAAACGTCTTGCCCCATATTCTCGATTTTCAATTCAGATTTTAGGTGGCTTGAAAGGACTTTGAAC
>CAVIYC010000021.1:0-2267 GCA_963647095.1 Oscillospiraceae bacterium
TGGTTGGATACAGTAAAGGCGTGTTTTTCCGTTTCGGTAATATAGGTATAAGTATCGAAAGATCCGCCGGTTATCGAATGGATGTCGGTGTCCACCTTCATCACGTCCGTATCCAGCAACGAAAATATGGAGGTTTTGTCCAGCTCATCATTGCTATAGCTTACGTATTTTATGGTTCCCGGGGCGACGCCGTAATATCCGGTCTCCAATTTGACTTCTTTTACGTTCTCTAAGGTCAAAGCGCCCCAGGACAAAACGTCCTTGGCCTTTTGCTTATATTCGTCGTAATAGGAAGAAGAATCGTCGCAAGTGATAGTAAGGGTTGAAGAATGTTTGCCTTTATGGCTGAAATTGAGGCTATAATCCCCTTCCTTGGTGAATTGCACCTTATAAGCGGGGAAATCATAACCGGCTTGGTATGTTAGGGTCGCGAAATCCAAATAATGGACGGAAATTTCATCGGTCTTGGCTTCTCCGATTTGATCGGTGAAGGTGAGCCAAGAAGAATCGTACGTTTCCGCCTTGCTTTCGTCTTTTAAGGTCGGGGTGACGACGAAGAGATATTCTTTGAAACGCGTGACGTTATAGGTCTTGAAGCTGGGAATCGGGAGATAGGTGGTAGTCGGGCATTCCTTTTCTTCCCCTCCGTCAAGCAAGGCCAAATCGTAGCCCAAAGACTTTACGTTGTCCTCTTTGTAATTGTCGCACATATTCAAAATCAAAGGGAGAATCCCGATGAGACCGACGCAATTCAATTTCTTTGCCATAATTTCACCTCAGGAATAGAATTCCTCGAATTCTTTATATCTATTTAAAGCCGATTTGAGGGAAGACGCCACATCTTCTATGTTATTCAAGTTGCTAACGGCTATGTTTTCGCCGCTAGATAGATGAATCATCAAGGTTCCGAATTTAGGGGTCTTGAGCTTATTATGGAACGTCGGGGTCCTTGAGACGCTGTTGACGAAGCTGAAATCCTTGACGTCCTTCATCATTATCGTCCTTTTCCTGTTGACGTTGATGGTTATCTTGTCCTTTTCGACGACCAAAGCCTTTTTGGAATTGATTACATAAACGACGCACATAATCAAATCGAGCGCCACCGCGATCAAAGGGACTACGGCCATCACGAAAACGGAAGGGCCGGACGTTTCGTAGTTGCTCACCGCCAAGATCCAGAAATATATATCCATTATCAAAAAGACTATCCCGGCAAACATAAACGATATAATCGGAAACAAGCTTCTTTTGAAAACCATTCGGCTACCTCAAGAGAAATTATACATAATTTAACGATGCGTGCGATGGATATAAGCCCCACGCCATCCGATTCTCTTATAAATGGATTTGTTTTCCATGATTTCTCTTATATAAAGGACAAAGCTATGAGATTATTAAACGGCTGATGGCCATATAATCGCTTTGGAGGTAGAAAGATGTCCGAATTAACCAAAAGAGCCCTGTCCAAAGAACTCAAAGACATGCTCAAGGAAAAACCCGTCAACAAGATATCGATATCCGAACTATGCGAAAGGGTGGGCATCAAAAGGCAGACTTTCTATTACCATTTCGCCGATTTGCCGGAATTGATCGAATGGACTTGCTATACGGAAGTCGAAGCGGTCTTAAAGGAAAACAGGGACTATTCCTCTTGGGAAGCCGGCTTCTACGACATCTTCAAATTGGCCAAAGACGAAAAGGCCTTTATCATGAACATCTATCATGGGGTGTCCGTTTCTTTGCTCCAGGATTATATGTGCCGATTGACTTATCCGTTATTGAAGCACGTGGTCGACGAAGTGGCCAACGACCTCCATATCGACGACGTCACCGAAAGCGACAAGAACTTCATCGAGCATTTCTATACCATCGCCTTCGTGGATCTTCTCATATCCTGGGTCGACAAGGACATGAAAGGCGATCCCAAAGAGATAATCGACCATTTGTCCCCTTTGGTCAAAGGAACGATCCCGAACGCTTTGAAGGCCTACTCCGGAAGAAATTGACAAAAGGCAGGATTTGTCAAAATATTTGTCAGTTTCGTCCTTGTATAAACCTTTTTTACAAACCTGGTTTTTTGACCGATTAAAAGCCTTTGCTTTTCGTTTATTCTCTTTTCGTCAAACGACGAAAGGAGCAAAGAATATGTATTATTCTGCAGGGAATTACGAGGCTTTCGCCCATCCTAAAAAGCCTCTAGACGCCGATAAAAAAGGCGCCTACATCATCGGCAGCGGTTTAGCCGGACTGACCGCGGCCTTCTATTT
>CAVIYC010000021.1:2277-9608 GCA_963647095.1 Oscillospiraceae bacterium
TCTTGGACAGGGACCCGTTAGCCGGCGGAGCGTGCGACGGTTACCACGACCCCAAAAACGGCTTCATCATGCGCGGCGGCAGGGAAATGGACAACCACTTCGAAGTCATGTGGGACGTCTACCGCGACGTGCCGAGCAAAGACGATCCGAACGTCTCGGTCTTGGACGAATATTATTGGCTTAACAAAGAAGATCCAAACTACTCCCTTTGCAGGGCCACTTCCAACTGCGGCAAGAAATTGCCCACCGGCAAAGATTTCACTTTGGACAAAGAGGCCCAAAGGCAATTGCTCAAGCTCTATATGACCAGGGAGGAAGACCTCGAATACAAGAAAATCAGCGACTGCTTCGATTCTCATTTCTTCTCTTCCAACTTCTGGCTTTATTGGCAGACGATGTTCGCCTTCCAAGAATGGAGCAGCGCCCTTGAAATGAAACGTTACATCCAACGTTACGTCCATCACATCGACGGTTTGCCAGATTTCACCGCTTTGCGTTTCACCCGCTACAACCAATATGAGTCGATGATTTTGCCTTTATTGAAATACCTCACCGACAAAGGGGTTAGCTTCATCCCCCATTGCGAGGTGACCAACATCGTCATCGACGCAAGGAAAGCCAACCACAAAGTGGCCAAAGCCATCGAATGCGAGATCGGCGGCAAAAAGGAGATCATCAAGCTCACCGAAAACGATTTGGTCTTCGTCACCAACGGCTCTTGCGTGGATTCCACCCGCTATGGCAGCCAAACCACCGCGCCGGCTTATAAGAGCGTCAAAAACGGGGCGGGCGAATCTTGGGATCTATGGAAGAAGATGGCGGCCCAAGTAAACGACGGAAGCTTCGGAAATCCAGAGGTTTTCTGCGGCAACGTCGAAGAAACCAACTGGATGAGCGCCACCATCGACGTGGACGATACCTTGCTTCCCTACATCATGAACATCACCCAGAGAAACCCCCACGACCACAAGGTCTGCACCGGCGGAATCGTGACCGTCAAGGATTCTTGGGACAACTGGAGATGCTCTTGGACCATCAACCGCCAAGGCCAATTCGAAGATCAGCCAGAAGATAGGACCTTGATCTGGTTCTACTCCCTATACACCAACCGTCCCGGCAACTATATCAAGAAGCCGATGAGGGAATGCACCGGCTTGGAGGTGGCCATGGAATGGATGTATCACATCGGGGTTCCGACCTACAAAATCGAGGAATATGCCAAGAACCATTCCAACACCACCACCGCCTACATGCCTTATATCGACGCCTTCTTCCAGCCGAGAAACGGCTTAGATAGGCCGAAAGTCGTCCCAGATGGCTCGGTGAATATCGCCTTCATCGGGCAATTCGCCGAAATCCCGGCCGATACGATATTCACCACCGAATATTCGATGCGTTCGGGAATGGAAGCCGTTTATACCTTGATGAACGTCGATAGGGCCGTTCCGGAAGTCTGGGGTTCCAGATATGACGTGAGGGAAATGCTCCGCGCCTCTTATTACGCCATCGACAGAAAGAAGCTTTCCGACATGGATTTGAGCGTGACCGAAAGGTTGCTACTAAAGAAAGTCATAAAGAAAGTCCAAGGCACGGACGTTGAAAAACTACTAAAAGATTCCAACCTTATTTGATGGGAAAGCCGCCTAACAAGCGGCTTTTTCATTTCTCGATCATCTATTGCCTAAAAGTCCCGTATCCCAATAACGGTCGGGCCTTTTTTCTTTATTCGGCTCCCGAATACATAAAAGAGAATCACAAGCAAATGATTATAATCATTTACTTTATTTTTTATCGGAGTAGCATTTTAAACGTTCTTTTTAAGGAGAAACGCAAATGAAAAAAGCCAGTTACCTATTAGTTTTGGCCGCGGCGGGACTTCTGCTTGGCGCTTGCACGGGAGACCAATCTTCGGATTCTTCTAACGCCGGCTCCAGTGATCCCGCGACTTCTAGCACGGCGCCGTCGGTTCCCTCTTCCGACTCAAGCTCGCCCTCGGACTCATCTTCGGGCTCCTCTTCAAGCGTTGCGCCGGTCGCAAAGACTTGGAGCGATGAAGACAAGGCCTTGATGGAGGAATATTGTGGGGGGGTCCTCCCGTATCCAAGCGGTTTCGTCGGAAACATCCAAGTTGAAGAGATAGAAGACATTTACGGCGGCAAATACCTTCAGATCGTCAATAGGTCCAAAAATAACGTCATCGACGATTATTACAAAGACTTGGAAAAAGCCTCTTGGAAAGGGACCAGAGACTATTCCGGAAACATCGAAAAGACCGATGGAAACGGGACGTCCTATTACGAATTGGTCAAAACCGACGCCAACAAGGGCTATAATTTGGTCTATTTCGTCGATCGTAGCCAAGTCGTCCATTATAACGTCATCCAATGCTACAACGATTTCTCCAACAAATTGGAAGAAAGGAAATGGAGCGACGAAGAGAAAGCCATTTTGGATTCCTGCGTGACCATCATCCCCCCTCAGATTAAGCTCGGGGACCCCAATGAGGTTTCCGCTTATGGCATGGACACGGTCAGATGCTACGACCAATGCGCCATCGACGCCACGGAAGAGAACGTGGCCATCCTTAAGGCCACCGGCTTTGCGATCGACACCAAACAAAGCGAAGAAAACGGCGTCTATGTGCTATATAAGACCGTAAACGAAGAAGAAAGAATCGAAGCTTACATCTTCTACAACAGCGGAAACTTCGTCGTCTTCAACTATGCCTACACCATCAAAACCTCCACCACTTGGCCCTCGGAAGCCACCGCGGCCTTCAAAGCCAAAACCGGATTCGAAATCCCGGCTTTCGCCGACGAATACGGCAGCATAGAGCAATATTCCTATTACACCAAAGCCGGAGTCACCACCATCATGGCCAAGGCCGACTGGTACGCCGGAGACTATTTGACAAGGGATTTGACCGACAAAGGCTTGGTCTATTATAGGGAATCGTTGCTTTCCGCCGATTTGTATACCGACTGGGCCGAAACCTTTTACGTGAGCCCCTTCACCGTCAGGGATGAGGAATATAATGACATCCTATGCGTCTCCTTCGGCGAATTGGAAGAAAAGATCCATGATTTCACCACCGGATGGCCAAGCGAAATGGTCGATGGATTCTTGACTAAGAACAACATCGGCGTTAGTTGCCCGACCATCGATTATTCTCTGTTGGGCAGCACGGAAGACACGACCAGATACGAAGTCGTCAATTACGAAGACATCTATCCGACTTGGCTAAAGAACGTCCAAGACAATCCTACCGGCTATGGATTGAAAGAAACGGCCAGCCAAGAAGAAATCAAAGCCAAAGCCGAAGAAAAGGCCAAAGAGAATTCCTATATCAAGGTTTCCATCCGCGACCCGGAAATCAGGATCGATGACAACAACACCACCTATAACGTCGACGTCTACTTGGAAAATATGATGAAGAACTTGGGTTGGAGCCGCACGGACGGAATCATCGGCGACACCGATTATGACATCGCCTACGAAGACCCGACCGGAGAATTCTTGTTCGCCACGGATTTAGTAAACGGAAAAGAAGGCATCTGCACCGTCACCATCACCTATGGTTCTGGAAAGACCCATACCCCGACCTTGGCCTTCCCCACAAAGAAAATGACCTTGGCCGCCGGAGACACCGCCAATTTGTGGCTCAAGGTGGATATGCTTCCTTATACCGTCACCTACACCTCTTCTAACTCTGCCGTCACGGTCGATGAGAACGGATGCGTCACGGTTAGCCAAGAAGCCGTGGCCGGAACGATAGCCACCATCACCGCTTCGGTTACCGATCCTTCCGGAAAGGAATATTCCGACACTTGCGAAATCACCATCACCAAGAATTATGACGTCGAAAGCGCCATAAACGACGTGGCCGTCGCCTATAATGAATATTTCGGTTACGCCGAAGATGCGGATTCCGCCGCCAAACCCGAAATGGTCTCTATCTCAGACGTTGACGAAGGGACCTTTGTCACTTATTACACCTTCACCGTCAACCCTACGGTTAGCGAAACCGAATTGAAGACGCTCGTTGCTTCGAAATTGATTCCCTTGGGATTCACCCACGATGGCGACATCACTTGGTCTGCCGGGGAATTCGACGATGGAATCGCCAATAAATGGGTTGGCTTTACTTGGACGAACAAATATGGCGAAGGCGTTGATTTGATGTTCTATATCTACAAGGACGCTTCCGGCAATTTGGCTTTAAGGGTAATGACCTTCTCACTCTAATCTTATTTTCAAAGCCTATTCTCTATCAATCGTTAGGGGGTAGGTTTTATTCGTTTCTTACATAAACGAAAGGAAAAAACATGAACAAATCAAAGAAATTGATCTTATTGCTATCGGCAACGATGTTGCTTGCCGGATGCGACGACACCCCGAGTTCGTCATCTTCCTCTTCTATTAACGGATCGGACGCTTCTTCGGACAGCGCTTCTTCCACCCAACCGGCCTTGCTTGATTGGACGGCCGACCAAAAGACTTATTTGGAACAATATTGCGGGGAAATCATAGCCTATCCGTTTTCTAGTAACGCCAACGACATCGTCTTCAATCTTCAATACGACGAAAACAATTCCCGCACCTATCTTTTGATCGCCGAAGAATCCGATACGTTCACTATCGAAGATTATTTCGTCACTTTGGAAAAAGCCTCTTGGTCCGGAATCCGCGATTATAACGGGAATATCGAACAAACCGAAGATGGTACGACTTATTATGAGCTAACCAAAACAAGTAACGACAAAGGTTATGAAATAATCTATCAGCACTTTTCCGAAGGGAACGAAGACACCGACAGGAAGTACAACATGATCCAATGCTATAACGACTTGGATTATAAAGAGGATGAGAAAACCTCTTGGACAGCCGAAGAAAAGAAAATCTTTGAAGACACCATTATTTCCGTTCCCTCGCTCCTTAAATTGGGAAAGGTGAACAAAGTCGGGAAGAACGGCCAAGACATGGCTTACGTCTATGACAATTTGGCCATGGATCTGACTTTGGATAACGTGGGAATCCTAAAAAACGACGGATATGTTTTAAATGACGCCTTAAGCAAAGAAAGGGGCTCCTACGTTTTGGAAAAAAAGATTGCGGACGGGGAATCCATTACCGCCTCAATCTTTTATTCCGCCGGAAACGTCGTAACTTTCGCCTATCAGGTAGAAACCAAATATTCCGAATCTTGGCCTGCCGCTTTATTTGAATCATTTAAAGCGAAGACCGGTTACGACTTGCCGACTTTCTATTCCTCTTTGGGTTATTATTACTACACCAAAAAAGGCGTGACCACCATCTATAGCTACACCAACGACGCCTACACCTATTACCATCAGATGCAGATGAATTTGGAACAGCTTTTGATCGTGGACAACGACTATAGCTGGTACACCGATTGGAACGAGACGTTCTACATCAGACCCCAGTACGGATACGAAGAGCAACTCAGCATGCAAGTATTCGGCTACAGCTTCGGAACGTTGGATGAATCCTACGACACCATCAAAGAAGGATGGCCGAGCGAAAACGTCTCCAACTTCATGACCAAGAACAACATAGAAGGAGATATCCCTAGTTTCGACGTTTTGTCTTTGGCCGCCTCCAACAACGTCCGCGTCAAAGAGACTGATTACGACGATATATACGCTTTGGCTTATGCCGCGATCAAGGCCAATCCGACCAGCTATGGATTGGAAGAAGGCGCCACCGAAGAGCAAATCAAAGCCAAGGCCGAAGAAAAAGCCAAGGAAAAGACCATGCTTCAGATCAAATTCTACGATCAGGGAGTATATCAAAACGGCGAAAAGGTCTTCAAAGTCTACGAGGCTTTGGAAACTACGTTGAAGAAGGCCGGCTGGTCCACCGATTTCGATTACGATTGGCGTTTCAACAAAGCCTTTGAGAACGCTTCGGGAAGCATGCGCATCGGCATCAGCTATTACGCCAACGTAACGACTTTGTCCATCACTTATGGTTCTGGGAAAACCCATAGCCCGATCTTCCGCTTCGAAACGAAGAACAAGAGCGTGGCCCCCGGCTCTAGCTACAACCTCGATATGACCATCGATATGCTGCCGCTAGACGAAGTCACCTATTCTTCCAATAACGGCAAAATCACCGTTAATGAGGATGGATGCGTGAGCGTGGCTGAAGACGCCACCCCGGGAGATAGCGCCATTATCACCGCCACCGTAACCGATTCTAACGGCAAAGTATATTCCGACACCTGCACCATAAGCGTAGCGGTTTCCTACACCAAAGAAAGCGCCGCCAAAGCCGTCGCCAAGTCCTATAACGCTAAATTCAATTTCGTCGAAGGAGACGATGGATACGTCACTATCGCCAATATGGGCGAAGATCCGGAATGGCCTGTTTATTTCTTCAAAGCCCAAACCGATTTCGCGACCTTGAGCGAGCTTGAAGCCTTCGTGGATGAGAATTTGATCCCTAGCGGTTTTAATACCTATTACGATGAATGGGATACCGATTTATCTTATGATGACGGAACTTCCTATGAAGCTCATTCGTATACTTATATTGACGATGAATACAACACCATCAATATGAACTTCAACGTCTATATTGACCCCACCACCAACAAAGTGGTCTTATACGTCAGAGTCTCTTAATCCAAGCGATAAACAAAACGACGTCTCAATTACGAGGCGTCGTTTTTGTTAGGCTTTATCGTTTATTTGTCGTTAAGCAAGGCTTATTTACTGATGGTTATCTTATCATCTACGACATCCACGATATATTTGCTCTTGGTGTCTATCTCGCCTTTGATGATGGCCGTGGCCAAAGCGGTCTCGACCTTATCCTGGATGAATCTCTTTATCGGCCTGGCCCCAAAGGAGGGGGTATAGGCCGAATCGATGATCCATTTGCGGAGCTTCTCGGTAAAGTCCACCGAATAGAATTGGCCTTCCAACCTCTTTTTGAGCTCGTTTAGCAACTTGTCGACGATCTTAAGCTGGACGTCCTTATCAAGCGGATTGAAGTAGACGATCTCGTCTATCCTGTTTAAGAATTCCGGCTTGAAGGTTCGATGGAGCAATTCTTCGACTTTGCCTTTCTCGTTATTGAGGATGTATTCGCTTCCCAAATTGCTGGTCATGATTATTATGGTGTTCTTAAAGTCCACCAAATGGCCTTGCGAATCGGTAAGACGGCCATCGTCCAATATCTGCAACAAGAGGTTGAAGACTTCCGGATCAGCCTTTTCGATTTCGTCGAACAAGACGATGGAATAAGGATTCCTTCTTACTTTTTCGGTGAGTTGGCCCCCTTCTTCGTAGCCGACGTATCCAGGG
>CAVIYC010000022.1:0-9545 GCA_963647095.1 Oscillospiraceae bacterium
GGCTATTGGCATCGCCGCCATGAAGCTTGGCGCCGGCAGGGAAACGATGGAAGACGTAATCGACCCAGCCGCCGGAATCCTTCTGAAAAAGAAAGTCGGAGATTTCGTGAATAAGGGAGAGATATTGGCTTACGCCCATAGCGAAAAGAACGATATTTTTTCGATAATCGACGATATTAGAGATTGCTTCCATCTAAGCGAAAACATGCCGGAAGTCAAACCAATCATCCTTAAAGAGGTCGGATAATGAGAGTAATCGTCCAAGAAGTCAAATACGCCTCGGTAACGATAGACGATATGAAAATCGCCTCCATAAACAGAGGCTTCCTTCTTTTTGTCGGCTTTGACGCGGAGGACACCAGGGAAGTTCTTCCCAAGATGGCGGACAAAATCGTGAAGTTGAGGATTTTCCCCGACGAAAACGGAAAAACCAACCTTTCTTTGAAAGACGTGGACGGAGAGATATTGTCCGTCTCCCAATTCACCTTGTACGCCTCGATGAAAGACGGAAACCGCCCATCTTTCGTAAACGCCATGCGCCCAGAATTGGCCAAACCTTTGTTCGACGAATGGAACGAAACGCTAAAAGAAAGGTTCCCAAAGCTTAAAACCGGCGTATTCGGGGCCGATATGAAGGTGGAACTATTGAATGACGGGCCTTTTACCCTTATCTTAGATAGCCGGGAATTGTTCAAATGAAAGTATTGATTGGATTATCTGGCGGAGTGGATTCCGCCATCGCCGCTTACAAATTGAAGAAACAAGGCTACGAAGTGACCGGTTGTTTTATGCGTAATTGGGACGCCATGGCCAACGGAGATTATTTGGGAAATCCAACCATCAACGATTCCCAATGCCCCCAAGAAAAAGACTATGACGACGCGGTTCAAGTCGCCAAGAAACTCGGAATAGAGTTGCTGCGAATCGATTTCGTCAAAGAATATTGGGATTCGGTTTTCGAATACTTTTTGGCGGAATACAAAAAAGGCCGTACGCCTAACCCCGACATCCTTTGCAACAAACACATAAAGTTCGATTCTTTCTTATCTTTCGCCAAAGAAAAGGGATTCGATTACATCGCCATGGGGCATTACGCCAAAAAAGTGGAAGCCAATGGTCATACATATCTCTCCAAGCCATTTGACGCAAAGAAGGATCAAACTTACTTTTTGTGCGCTTTGAACGAAAATCAGATTGCTTCCTGTCTGTTTCCGATGGAAGACATCACTAAAGTCGAGGCCAGAAAGATCGCCGAAGAACTAGGCTTGGACGAAGTCGCCGCCAAGCACGGCTCAACGGGCATTTGCTTTATCGGCGAAAGGAATTTCAGGCAATTCTTGCAGAACTATTTCCCCGCGACCAAAGGCAAAATAGTCGATGTCGAAACAGGGAAAGTCCTTGGCGAACACCAAGGGGTTTTATATTACACGTTGGGCCAACGCCACGGATTGGGCATAGGCGGAGTCAAAGGCATGGAAGCCTCTCCCTTCTTCGTCTGCAAAAAAGACGTCGAAAACAATATTCTTTATGTGGCAAATGGCTTGGAAGATGAGCATCTCAATTCTGACAAATGTTTGATTACCGACGTGAATTGGATAGGCGATAAGCCATTAGGCAAAATCCCGTTATTCGTTAAATTCCGTTACCGTCAGCCGGACCATCCCGCCGAACTGAGTTTCGAGGGCGACGACGTCGTTTTGGATTACCCTCCATTCAAGGCCGTGACCCCGGGGCAATTCGCCGCTTTCTATGACAAAGACGGCAAACTTCTTGGCGGGGGTATCATCGATAAAACGTTTTATTTGGAAAAGCGAGTCGGCTGAAGCCGGCTCCTTTTTATGCGACTTAGTTTTATAAATGCTCTTATTTTTTAAAGTTTAATGGGAGAACGTGTTTGTTTCAGCGAGCGTTAGTTATTTGTTTTGATTGCGTCAATATGTTAAATTAAGAACAACAAAGGTAGACCCATTTATGAAAAAGGCCTGCTCAGCCCATAAATCAATCGCGAAAGTTGTTGTTTTTGCCTTGTCTTCATTTGCTTTGGCTTCGTGTTTCGAACACGATATGAAACATAATGTTTTCGTACCAGGTGTTTTTGAAGGAGTTGACGAATTGACAGGAGAAGCAACCTGCGAATTCGCAGTTTTTGAAATAAATTCCGAGGAATATTACTACGCGAATGGGCAAAACGCGGTCAAAGATCTCCTCACGTCGAAATATTACGCTTTAAGACTTTATGTGACGAATTCAAATGGAATTAGAGTCAAATACAATTTGGGACCGCTTTTTGACTATTACGATGGAGGCGTCAAAGAGTGCCCTTTTACCTATACGGATGGTTGCGTAGATATTACGCCTTACATATGGGATCGCGAACTTTCCGAAACAATTTCAAAAGACGAGCCTTGCTATTTGATAGAAATTTTTGAGTCAAATAGTTTGGAAATCAAATATTTATTTACCTTGCAAATGAAAGGAGAATGAAACATGTTCAATCCATTGCTTTTTCTTGGAGCCATCTCGACATTTTCGAATTCGTCAAACATCAGTTTTGATGATATTCTCGGACATTTGCCCGAAGGCGAAGTGGCGTTCGCCGAATCGATGGAAATAGACGATTGGGACGATTACGAAAATTACGCCAAAGATAGGAACATGGCAGCAATTGGCACGGATAGTTCAAATCAGGAATGGTCGGATTTCGCGGAAATAAAGGATATTTCAAAAACTCTAAAAGAGAGGTATCCGGGTTACGCTTGGTGCAGAAATGACGGTTTTTCCAAAGAAGTAAGCGAAGTATCCGGCCATAATCCGATTGAATTGAAAGTTGGACATTATAGCAAGGACGAATTAGAACAAGCTATTTTGATAGCCGGCGTCCAAGATAAAACAAATTATGGCGGGTGTGGCCCGATCGCCGCGATAGGCGTGTTGGATTATTTCGCCAGATATCTCGGATATTCCGAAATAATCGACGATGTGTACGATCCGGCAAAAAGGATAGCCTTGTCCGCGGAAGTCATGTCCAAAACCAATTATGCGGCATCTGGCGGGCTCCGAAATTCGACCGTGTGGCCTTGGGACATGGCAAACGGCTTCAATTCGGTGATTTTGGACAGGGATTTGTCCATTTGCGCATCATATAAATTGTCGATGTTCGGCGGGCGGGGTTCTGAATTTTGGAATGACGTCGTAACGAACATAGACGAAGGACTTCCGGTCACGATGTTAACGGGCGTTGGTGACCATGAGGATATGTTTTCTCATCATTATTCCAACGTTTACGGATACGAAACCTGGGTCGGAATCCCAGCCCAAGGCGGTGACAGAATGACCAAAAGGTTTTTGAAAGCGAGGCCGAACTTAAAAGCAAACAGAATATGTTATTGCGACGCCGAGGCCTTGAATCACATCTATTCGGGCGTCGTCACGTTCAACCCGCATTACGAGGAAAGCTACACTTTCGGCGCCTCAGACTTCGCCGGGACATTCGTAAACGATTCCGGCGGAGGGCAATATTTCTTCGATGCCAAAACGGCAATGGTTCCCCTTTCCAACGGCACGTCTTTGACGACTGAGAGGCTGAGGTCCAGCTACATAGAGAACCAATATCTCGTGATGTCCCCGAATAGAGCGGATGCCGGCACGGCTTACATAGATATATCCTTCCCAACCAAGGCTTCGAAGATATCGTTCGACGCGTCAGCCTGGAGCCTCAACGAGGGAATGGCCAACGAGACCTTCAAACTGCAATATTACGACGGAGGCTGGAAGGATCACATATCGATAAATCCTGATAAGTTGCCTGACAAATCCGTGCCAAACCGTTATGTCGCGATGTTCCCGAAAGATACGACCAGAGTCCGCTTCCTGGCTTCGCATGTTAATCCATCAGGAACCAGAAACAAAGGCAGGATCTGTTTGGACAACTTCGAGGTCAGATACAATTCGACGCCATGGGAGGCGTGAAGAATAAATGTTTCGCTTGAGAGAGTCGGCTGAAGCCGGCTCTTTCTTCTTTCCTTTTCGCGTATGTGCGTGTATTATTCTTAACGGAAACCAAGTCCATTAGAGAGAGGGCCGCATGATGGAAAGGCCTATGGGCACGCCACTTCCCTTAGTTCGTGAGCAATGTCACCGCATCCGGCGTTAACGGAAAAAGTAAGACGCACCAAAAGTGAAGAAGGATGGTACCGCGCTGCCAAGCGTTCCTTCGTGGGGGCGTTTTTGTTTTTATAGGAGAGTTTTATGAAACCATTATCGGGCCACGAAATCCGCCAACGTTGGATTTCCTTCTTCGAATCCAAAGGGCATAAATACATACCTGGAGTCTCTTTGATTCCGAAAGACGACCCATCTTTGCTTTGGGTAAATGCCGGCGTCACGGGACTTAAAAAATATTTCGACGGATCGGAAATTCCTCCTTGCCGCCGAATCGTCAACGTTCAAAAATCCATCCGCACCAACGACATCGAAAACGTCGGGCATACCGCCAGGCACCACACTTTCTTTGAGATGCTCGGTAATTTCTCCATCGGAGACTATTTCAGAAAAGAAGTCATCGCCTGGGCCAAAGAGATATTGACCGACGAAGAAAAAGGCTTCGGCCTTCCTTTGGAAAAACTGTACGCCACCTATAACCCAAACGATCTCGAATCCAAGAAATATTGGATCGAAAACGGCTTCTTGCCGGATCATTTGATACCCCTTGAAGGAAATTATTGGCAAATCGGCGAAGGCCCTTGCGGACCGAACACCGAAGTGTTCTATGACCGCGGGGAAAAATACGATCCCGAAGGCATCGGAGACAGATTGCTCAGGGAAGATATGGAAAACGACCGCTACATCGAAATCTGGGGCATCGTCTTCTCGCAATACAACGCCGTCAATGGCGTAAGCCGCGACCAATACAAGGAACTACCTTCCAAAAACATCGACACCGGCGCCGGCTTGGAACGCATCGCCTGCGTTTTGCAAGGGACGGACACCAATTTCGAGACCGATTTGTTCACCCCCATCATAAAGGAGATGGAAAAGATCTGCCATAAGCCTTACGAAGGCGAAAACCTGATGTCTTATAGGGTCATCGCCGACCACGCCAGATGCCTGACCTTCGCTTTGGGCGATGGGGCAAACTTCTCCAACGAAGGCCGCGGATATGTCTTGAGACGCATCATCAGACGCGCGATGAGATATGGCAAAAAGCTAGGCGTCCACGAACCTTTCATGTACAAGCTCATCAAAGTCGTCACCGACAATTACAAAGATTTCTATCCTGCCTTGGCCTCGAGTTTGGAAGAAACCTCCAAAGCCGTCAAAGAGGAAGAGATGAAATTCATCCGCACCTTGGAATCCGGCGAAGCCCTGCTTAGGGAAAGGCTCAAAGAAAAGAAAGACATAACCGGCAAAGAAGCCTTCAGGCTTTATGATACCTATGGCTTCCCTCTCGATTTGACCGAGGAAATCGCCGCCGAATCCAATATCAAAGTCGACAAAGAAGGCTTTGAGAAAGAAATGGAAGAGCAAAGGGAAAGAGCCAGAAACGCCCGTGGGGAAATCGATTCCTTCAACAAACAAAGCAAGGATTTGATGGCTTTTGACAAAGAATCCGTCTTCGATTACGACAAAGACGTCGTCAAAGCCAAAGCCATCGGATTGTTCGTCGACGGCGAAAGCGCAAACGAAATCTCCAACGAAGGCGAAGCCATCTTTTCCATCACCCCTTGCTACGCCGAAATGGGGGGACAAGTAAGCGACAAAGGAACGTTAATAAACGACAACGTCAAAGGCGACATCCTTTATGTCGGGAAAGCCCCCAGAGGCCAGCACCTCCATCACATAAAGATCAACGAAGGCAAATTGTCCTTAAACGACGAAGTCATCCTTTCCATCGATTCTTTTAGACGCAGATTGATCGAAAGGAACCACTCCGCCACCCACTTGCTGCATGCGGCCTTAAACGAAGTTTTGGATGGGCATATCGCCCAAAAGGGAAGCTTCGTCAACGAAGACTACCTCCGTTTCGATTTCTCTTCGAACAGGAAATTGACCAAAGAGGAAATCAAAGGCTTAGAGACGATCGTAAATAATAAGATATTCGAAAATATCGAAGAAAAGACCGAAATCCTCCCGATTGAAAAAGCTAAGGAAGTCGGGGCCGAAATGGAATTCTCCGAGAAATACGGCGACTTCGTCCGCGTGGTCGAATTCGATTCTTTCTCCAAGGAATTCTGCGGAGGAACCCACGTCAAGAACACTTCCGAAATCGGCTTGTTCGTCATCGAAAGCGAAGAAGCCATCGCTTCGGGCGTAAGGCGCATCCAAGCCAGGACTTCTTCCGGCGCCTTGAATTACCTGAATTCCCGTTTGTCCGTTTTGGACAAAGCCGAAGAAGCTTATAATGGCAGCGACGTCGACTTATTGAACAAAATCGAAAAGGAGAAGAACGAAATCGAGGATATGAAATCCGAGAACCGTTCCTTGAAAGACAAGCTATCCTCTTTGGAAGCCAAATCCATCGCGATTGAGGAAATTGGCGGAATCAGCTTCTTGGGCATCATAAAAGAAGGCGAAAGCCGCGAATCTTTGCTAAGCTTAGGAGACACCTTGAAAGCCAATAAGAAAGATTATCTCTTCTTGCTTCTCGGCGGAGAGGGATCGTCTCGCCCGTTCGTGGTGCTATCCGGCGGAAAAGCCAAGGACAAATGCCCGGCCGGAGCCTTGATAAAAGAAGCGGCCTCCATCCTTGGGGGCGGCGGTGGCGGCAAGCCCGACATGGCCAGCGGCCAACTCAAATCCAAAGAAGGCTTCGAGGCTTTCTTAGATAACGTCAAAGCGAGATTATAAAGGAGAAAAATATGAGCGACATTTTGGACAACACCATCGTCATCGCCGACGACAACGGCGAAGAGCAGACCTGGAAAATCTTGTTCTACTACGAGAACGAAGAGAGGGGACGCACCTACTATTTCATCTATCAAGACGAAGATCCCGACAATCTCACCGTCGTGGCTTCCGATGGGGGAGACGAGCTTTTGATCCCTTCCAAAGAGGAATTGGAAGAGGCCGCCGAAGTCCTCAAGACCTACGAAGACGACCCCAAGATAAACGAAATTAAATAAAGTTTCTTTGTAAAAAGAAAGACTTTGTCTATAATTGCTACGAGCTAAAGGAAATATTTATGGCAGAAGAAAAGATAGTAATGACCCGCGAGGGCATGGAAAAACTCGAAAAAGAATACAGACACCTCTTGGATGTCGAAAAACCCGAAGTAATCGAACAATTGGTTCAAGCCCGTTCCCAAGGCGACCTTTCCGAAAACGCCGATTACGACGCCGCCAGAAACCGTCAGGCCCAAATCGAGCGCCGCATTTCGGAAATCGAATACACCAAAGACCACGCCCAAGTCATCGAAGTCAAACCCGGCAACAAGAAAATCAACCTCGGCAGCTTGATCGACTACGCCGATGAAAAAGGCGAGACCCACCAAGTGAGAATCGTTGGCACCATCGAAGCCGATCCATTGGCCGAAATCCCTTCGGTATCCGATCAATCCGCCTTAGGCAGAGCTTTGATCGGACATGTGGCCGGCGATAAGGTAACGGTCGAATGCGACGATCGCTACGAAATCATCGTTGTTAAGGTTTCCGTCTGGGACAAATAAAAAAAGATAAGGCTCTATCGAGCCTTTTTCTTTTGCTATGTAAAATAAGCAACCTCTTATCTATATCTTGGTAGGAGGTCTTTTATGCTTAAAATCATCATCATCGCTTTGGTGGTTACCTTAGTTGGGATAGTGGGCTTTGCCACCGCGGAGAAAGCCCGGAACGACTTGATAACATCCACGAGCGACAATTCCGCGTCTTTGGACGAAACCAAAATAACGGTCACCATCACCGGGGAAGTGGTCAAAAACTACCCTAACGGAGGAACTTATTCCCTGCCTTTGGAATCGAGTTTGTTGGATTTGATTTTGGCGGCCGGCGGGGCTACCACGAACGCCGACCCAAAAGCCTACGATTCCGATTTCATCTTGGAAAACAAAATGGCTTTTTATATCGCCCCGCTATATGACAACACCAACACTTGCTCAACTGAGCCGATTAAGAAGGTGAACATCAACACCGGCAGCAAAGAATCCTTGATGGAAATCGGGGCCATTGGCTCGACCATTGCCTCTTCGATCATTTCCTATCGCGACGAAAACGGATATTTCAATCGCATAGAGGAGTTGCTGAATGTCTCAGGCATCGGAAATGCGACCTTCGAAAAGGTTAAGAATTTCGTTCAGATTTTCGAATAAGGCCTTTTGTTTCTTTCTTGGCTTTCTCTTATCTTATTTTCTTATTGGGAAAGCCATATCTTCGTCCTTTTCTTCCTTTTCCTCGTATCTATATTGCTTCCTTTTGCTTCTTTCCTTTTTCTATTCCTTTCGGCGAAAGAAGCTATGGATTCTCATTGGATTGGGGGTTGGGCTTCTATTTGGCTTGTTGCTATTGATCCGTCTTCCTTCAACCTCTTATGGAGAGATTTCGGGCTTGGTGATAGACGCCAAAAAGAATTACCTAATCCTTCTATCTAATGGGAGAAGATATTACGTCTATCTCAAAGACCATGATTTCTATTTTGGTGACATCGTCGCTTTGAAAGGATATGCAAGCGAACTATCCATCACCAAATACGAAGGTTATTTTTCTTTTGAGAAATACCTAAATGACAAAGGGGTTTTCTCATCTTTCGAAGTTTCCTCGATAAAAAGCTCATTTAGCTTATTTAGCATAAGGAAGCTGGAAAAAGCCTTTTTGAACAACTTCGACGAAGAGACGTCTTCTTTGATAGACGCGGTTCTTTTTTCTTTCAAAGATTCCAAGGATAGTGTCCTTTCCTTGTCCGCGTCCTTGGGCATCTATTCCCAACTATCTAACGGTGGGCTGATCCTTTATTCGTATCTAAGGCTTTTCGACCCCTTGCTAAATAGGAAAATCGATAACGAAAAAACGAAAAACGTCATCCGTTTGTTTCTGATGTTCCCCTTTTTGATATTGGGAATCGGAAAGATAGGCTTATGGAAGATATTTTTGATAAATCTCAGCTACATAATCTTTGATAAAGACAAATTGGATTATTCTTTTAGACTGGTTATCGTCGCCCTCATAATCCTCATTTTCGATAGGTGGTCGATTCTTTCTTCCGGCTTCTTTTTCTCTTTCGGCCTCTCGTTCTTGTTTTTGTTAAGCGGAAGGATGCTAAGTAAAGGCAGAAACGAAAGAATCAAGAAACTGAAAAGAAGGGCCTTGTTGGTAGCCTTTCTTTTGCCAAGCTCTATCGAAAACGGAAAGATCGCTTTGCTATCCCCTGTCTATAGGATTATCGCCATGCCCATCATTTTGCCTTTCGTACTTCTTTCGTTATTTAGTTTCTTTTCTTTCCCATTCGCCCACGTTTTGCCTTTTTATAGCAAGGCAATAAGAAAGGTCTTGGTTGGCTTTTCATATGCGGAACTCTCCCTCCCTTTTTTGGGAAACAATTCCGAAACGGTGGTGATA
>CAVIYC010000023.1:0-3175 GCA_963647095.1 Oscillospiraceae bacterium
ATCTTCATTTGCTTGAGCATGTCGTTCAAGGTGAAGTTTCCGGACATCATCTTTTTGGCTTCGCGTTCCGCTTCTTTTTCGTCAATTTCTTCTTTGGCTTTCTCTACCAAAGAGATGACGTCGCCCATGCCTAAGATTCGGTCCGCCATCCTATCTGGATAGAAGATATCCAATTCGTTTATCTTTTCTCCCACGCCGGCGAATTTGATGGGCAATCCGGTCATGTATTTGATGGATAAGGCGGCGCCTCCTTTGGCGTCCCCATCCAACTTGGACATGATAAGTCCCGTCAATTTGATTTGGGAATTGAAGGAATTGGCGACGTTGACGGCTTCTTGGCCAGACATCGAATCCACCAAAAGCAAGACTTCGTCGGGATTCACGGCTTCTTCGATATTGACCAATTCCTTCATCAAGGTCTCGTCGATCTGCAAGCGGCCGGCCGTGTCCAAGATCAAAACGTCATATCCTTCGTTCAAGCAACGTTCCTTGGCTTTCTTGGCCACTTCCACCGGCGAAACGGAAGTCCCCATCTCAAAGAAATCGGTGTCGATGGATTTGGCCAACGTGGATAACTGGTCTATGGCCGCCGGACGATAGACGTCGAGGCCCGCCAACAAGACTTTCTTTCCGTATTTTTTCTTGGCCAGATAAGCCAGCTTTCCGCTGGTCGTGGTCTTTCCTGAGCCTTGCAAGCCAACCATCATTATGATCGTCGGCTTCTTTTTGAATTCCAACGGGGCGTTGTCTTTGCCCAACAATTCTTCCAATTCGTCATGGCAGATCTTTATCATCTGATCGCCGGGATTGACGTTCTTTATGACTTTGGTGTCCAAAGCCTTTTCCTTGACGGAATTGGTAAAGGCTTTGACCACTTTGAAATTGACGTCGCTTTCCAATAAGGCGACCCTGATTTCCTTCAAGGCCGCATCGACGTTGTCTTCGGTGATGGTGGTTTCTCTTCTAAGTTTTTTGAATACGCCTTGGAAACGGTCGGACAAATTGTCAAATGCCATTTATCTCTTCCTCCAGTTTCTCTTTGTTCCCTTCATTAAGGGCTTTTTTCAATCTCTCTTTCAATCCGTCGAGATCGATGTTTTTTTCCATTGTTTCCAACTTCGCGGAGGCTTTCTTGATGGAATCTTCCACCGCCGAGCGGGATATTTCCCTAGCCGAGGCTATCTCGGAATAAGAAAGGTCATAAACGCAATAATCGGTCATTATCTCCAACTGAGAAGGGGTCAAAGCCTTCCCGTATCTATCCAAAAGGACGTTTAGCCTTATCCTTTCTTCGATATTCATTTCTCTTCTCCGATCAATAAGCCGTGGAGGTAACGATCCAAATCGAATTCCTCCAAATCATCCATCTTTTCCCCAAGCCCCATAAAGCGGACCGGTACTCCGATTTCGTCGCGGATGGAGAGCAAGATCCCGCCTTTGGCCGTGCCGTCCATTTTGGTGATGACCACGCCCGTAAGGTCGGTCACTTCTTTGAAGGCCTTGGCTTGGGTTACCCCATTTTGCCCGGTCGTGGCGTCTATCACCAAGAAGGTCTCCTGAGGGGCGCCTTCTATCTCTCTGCCGATGACGCGTTTGATTTTGGAAAGCTCCGCCATCAAATTGGCTTTGTTTTGCAGCCTTCCGGCCGTGTCGACGATGCATAAATCCATATGGTTGTCTTTGGCGTATTTGGCCCCATCGTAGGCCACCGAAGCCGGATCTCCGTTTTCTTTGCCCTTTATGATTGGGCAATTCAGCCTTTCGGCCCAAACAGAAAGCTGTTCCACCGCTCCGGCCCTAAAGGTGTCCGCGGCCACCAACATCACTTTTTTGCCTTTGTCTTGGTATCTTTTGGCCAATTTGGCGATGGTCGTTGTTTTGCCTACGCCATTTACGCCGACAACCAATAAAACGGTTGGTTCGCTCTCTTTGAAGGAAATCTCGTTTACGACCGATTCCCCTCCTTCTATATAAGAGACGAACATCATGTCCACCAAAGCCTCGTTGATGGCTTTGGGGTCGTTTATCCCCTCTTTTTCGGATTTGCTCAACAAGTTGTCGATCAAGGACAAGGAGAGTTTCACCCCGACGTCCGCTTCGATCAATATCTCTTCGAGCTCTTCGAAATATTCTTCGTTCACTTTGCTATATCTTTTGCTCAATTGGTCCAATTTGTCGGCAAAGGCTGAGCGGGACTTGGAAAGAGAGCGGTCGTATTTGGAGGCCTTGACGTCTTTCTTCCCTCCGAACTTTTCTTTCAAAAACGAAAACAATCCCATCTTAGTCTCCTAACGGGGCGTATTTGCTTAGCGCGTCCTTGGCGGCGTTGGTCTCCGCTTCTTGCTTGCTGGCTCCTTCTCCGCGCCCATATTCCGTGCCATCAACGTAAATGGCGGCCAAGAACGTCCTTTGGTTGGCCGGGCCTTCTTCTTTCAAAATCTTGTATTCGAATATTTCCCTTTCGGCTTGCAAAGCTTCTTGGAGGGCGGTCTTGGGGTCGCTAATAGGCGCTGCCTCGCTGACTCTTTCTTTGAATATTTTCTGCAACAGATTGAAGGTGAATTCCATCCCTTGGTCGAGATAGATGGCCCCAATCAAGGATTCGAAGACGTCCTCGGCGATTTTTTGCTTGTTTTTCTCGCCCCAGACGAATCCCCTTCCCACTTTGACGTAGCTCAAAAGATCCAACCTCGAGGAAATGTTGGCTTCCGAATATCCCTTGGCGAACTGCGTGCGGACTTTGCTCAATCCGCCTTGGTCCAATTCGGGCCTTTCCTTATAGACGATATCGGCCAAAACAAAGCCCAAAACGGAGTCGCCCAAGAATTCTAGTCTCTCGTAATTGTCGCCTTTGTATCCAGGATCTCCCTTGATGGAAGAATGGGTGAAGGCCGTTTCGTACAATTCCAGATTGTTTGGCTTGATATTCAATGTTTCGAACAATTTATCAAAGCGGCTCATTCCTCAAACCCCTTTTTGATTTCTTCGCAGATATTGGCTTTGGCCAATTTGTAAGCCAACAAGATGGCGTGATAGAAAGCCTCGGCGTCGGAATTGCCATGGGCTTTGACCGCCACGGCGTTGACGCCCAATAGCATGGCTCCGCCTATTTTCTTGGAATCCATCCTCTGTTTCAGTTCCTTGATTCCGCTTCTGGAGAAAAGGTAACCGATTT
>CAVIYC010000023.1:3185-9381 GCA_963647095.1 Oscillospiraceae bacterium
CGATTTGGGTGAACAGATTCTTCTTGAAGCCTTTTTTGAGCAACGAGCCCATTCCCTTGGCCGCCCCTTCCATGGATTTCATGCAGACATTCCCGGAGAAGCCGTCGGTGACGATGACGTCCACCTCGGAATTGATGACCATATCCCCTTCGACGTTGCCGATGAAATTGATTCTTTCGTCTTGGCGGAGGAGATTGAAGGCTTCTTTGCCTTCTGGTGAGCCTTTGCCCTCTTCCGAGCCATTGGAAAGAAGGCCGACCCTGGGATTGGATACGTTATTGACGGCTCTGGAATACAAAGTTCCCATAAAGCCGAATTGGGCTATTTCGTTGGCGGTGTTTTCGTTTGAGGCGCCGATGTCGAGCACCGAGACATACCCCCCGGTTTTGATCGAGGGGAATTGGGCGCACAAGGCCGGGCGCATAACCCCCGGTATTTTCTTCAATATCAACGTGGCCGCGGACAAAAAAGCCCCGGTGGATCCCGAAGACACCACCGCTTGGCAATCATAGTCCTGAACGGCTCTGATGGCCTTGACCATGGAGCTGTCTTTCTTTCTCAAAACCTCCATGACCCCGGCTTCCATCTGGATTGTTTCGTTGGCTTCGACGAGGGTGACGTTTTCCAAATCCGAAAGCTCTTCCTTTTTGCCGGTGACGATCAATTCGACGTCTTTGTGATCCTTGAGGAATTTGCGCACGGCTTCCTTGGTGGCGGGAGTCCCTTTGTCTCCGCCCATCATATCTATGGCAATCTTGATCATAAACGCACCTCATCGCTTTAGCGATACCCTCATATTGTAATCAAATAAGGCCTAAATAGGTAGGCGCAATAAAGGAAGGCTAGCCAATGGATACGGCTTCTTCTTCCTTTTCGGCCTTTTTATAGAAATCAAGGAGTTCTTCGTCTTCTTTTTTATGTTCCAAAACGTATTTCGCGTCTTCTCTGGCGCATTCGAAAACCTTTACGTCGCTTATGGGGTTCACGTAACTGAAATCCGGCAAGCCAGATTGCTTCAAACCGGCGATTTCTCCTGGGCCTCTCAGTTTTAAATCCGCCTCGGCTATCTCAAAGCCGTCGGAGTTATGGAGCAACACATTCAGTTTGTCTTCCTCTTCCGTCTCGGAGCTTAGCATGATGAAATTGGCTTTCGAGCCGTCTCTCCCGATTCTTCCGCGAAGCTGATGGAGGGAAGACAAAGAGAAATTGCTTGGGGAATACACCAACATCAGATTGGCTTCTTTTACGTCTATCCCCACTTCGATCAAAGAGGTGGCCACCAATATGGGGCATTCGCCGGTCCTAAAGGCCAAATTGTTTCTATCTTTTTCTTCTTGGGTCAACGATCCGTGCAAAACGGTGACTTTGTCCCCGAATCTCTTCTGATACATTTTGAAAACCTTTTTGACCGAGGTGTAGGGGTCTTCCCCTTCTTCTATTCTTGGGACGACGACATACATCCTATGTCCGGAAGTTAGGCATTCTTCGACGTATTTCCCGATTTCTTTGTCCTTCGGGGACATTATTCGGGTGATGACGTCCCTCTTTCCGGAAGGGAATTCCGTCAAGCTCGATATCGACAAATCCCCATATAAAGTCAAAGCCAATGTCCTTGGTATCGGCGTGGCCGACATCAATAGCAAATCCGCGTCTTCCCCTTTTCCGAGCAAGGCGGTTCTTTGGTTTACCCCGAACTTATGCTGCTCGTCGATGACGACGAAACCTAAGGTTTGATATTCCACCCCTTTCGAGAACAAAGCGTGGGTGCCCACTATGATATTGGCTTCTCCGTCTTTTATTTCTTTCAAAGCTTCTTTCTTTTCGTAAGTTTCCAACGTTCCGGTCAAAAGAGATACCTTGATATCGGTATTCGAGAACAATTTCGCCAACGTCTCGTAATGTTGCTTCGCCAAAGCGTCCGTGGGGGCCAAAACCGCCGCCTGTTCCCCTCTTAGATACGAAGCATAGGCCGCTAAAGCCGCAACCAAGGTCTTGCCGCTTCCGACGTCCCCTTGGAGCAAGCGATACATGACATTCGGGGAATCCATGTCGTCCAATATCTCTCTCAAAGCCTTTCTTTGGGACGAAGTCAAAGAATAAGGCAACAAGGATATGAAAGCCTCCAAGGCGTTCCTATCGATCTTCTTTCTCTGCCTTTGGCCCAATTTTTGGTTTTCTTCCCTCACTATCGCCATTTTCAAACAATAATCGAGGGCTTCCAAATATTTAAGGGAACGCAGGCCTCGGACCAAATCGGCCTTGCTTTCCGGCTGATGAAGCATCCTCAAAGACTCATAAACCGAATCCAAACGGTATTTCTTTCTGAAAATAAAGGGGATTGGCTCTTCGAAATTTCCTCTTAGGCCGATTAAAGCCCTATTTGCCAAAGAAACGAAAGAATGGTTGCTAACTCCTTCCGGAAGGCGATAAACGGGCTTTAAGGCCTCTTTTTCGCCAATCTCGCCTTTTAATATGTTCCCCATTGCCAAAGAATGCCTGTCTTTGTCGTAATACCCGACCAAAGAATACCATTCCCCGTGTTTTATGGATTTGGAAAGATAAGGCCTATTCCAGGCCTCAACCTTGAACAGCGAGCCTTCTTTGGTGACGAAAAAGAAAGTCGCCAAACTCTTATGGGAGAAACGGCTTATCTTGATATTCCCTTCGAGTTTCCCAAGAAGGACGATTCTTTCCTTGTCGGCGTAGAAATCCTTCTCCTTGCTGTAGCTATAATCCTCGTAACGATACGGAAGGTGATATAAGGCGTCAGAATACGAAAAGATGCCCATCAAAGCCAATTTGGCGTTCATGCTTTTGGAAGATGTCAGGGCGTCTTTTTCCATAAAAAGATTATAAACCAAGTAACGGCTGGGTTTAATCTCGCGAGAGATTATTTATGACGAAAAAGGCGCCCCATAAGGACGCCTGTTTCGCTTATTCGATGCTCAATAAGAACGAATATACCGGCTGATCTCCGCGGCGGACGTCGATGTCCACCAAAGGATATTTCTCGGTGAGCGAAGCGGAAATGTCTTCGATTTCCTTATCGTTCACGTCTTCTCCGGCGAAGATGGTGATCAATGACGTATCTTCGTCGACCAACGATCCCAAGGCGTCAGACAAGGCTGTTCCCTTATCGGGGACGCAGGAGACGATGTTGTGCTTGCCGGCCATGGCCAAGTACTGGTCCTTGGTGACGTGCACGCCGTCGATGTCGGTGTCTCTGGTGGCGAAGGTGACGCAACCGGATTTGACGGCCGAGATCGATTCTTCCATCGAGGCCATGATTTCGTCGCGGTCGCTTTCTTCGTCGAATTGCATTAACGCGGCGATGCCTTCGGGGATGGTGCAGGTGGGAACGACCCTGATCTTCTGACTATCGTTATTCTCCAATTCGGCGGCCTGATTGGCGGCCATTACGATATTCGAATTGTTCGGGAAGATATAGACGTTATGGGCGTGGACTTCTTTGATGGCTTTGGCAAAGTCTTCGGTTGACGGATTCATGGTTTGCCCGCCGGAAACGATGTAGGTCGCTCCGAGCTCTTTGAAGGTTTCGTCCAATCCAGAACCGGAGGAAACCACGATCGTCGCGTTTTCCTTCCATTCCTTTTGCCTACTTCTCTCGATGTTGCTTTCCATGTCCATGGCTTTGTTCCCATGGGAGATATTGTCGTGTTCTTCGGACATATTCTCGATGGTGATGGTGAGGAATTCGCCATAATTCTGGGCATAATTCAACATGGTGCCAGGAGCCAGGGTGTGAACGTGTACCTTGACGATATCCCCATCTTGGACCATTACGACCGAATTGCCGTGCGCGGCCAAGAAGCTTTCGAATTTCTTGGTGACGAACTGCCTTTTCCCTTCTTCGGGTTTTCCCAAGCGAAGCAAGAATTGGGTGCAATATCCGTATCCTTCTTCGCCTTCTTGGACTTTGGCCCCGGCGTAGGTTTCGCCGGCGTTTAAGAACGAAGAGACGGAATTGGAATTGTCTTTGCTTACGTCGTTCATGTCGCTTCTTTCGACGAATTTGCCCCTCAAGGCCTTATCCATGCCTTCTAAGACGAAGCATAAGCCCGCGCCGCCGGAATCGACCACTCCGACTTCTTTTAATACCGGAAGGAGATCCGGGGTGTGCTTCAAGGATTTTTTGGCGGCTTTGAAGAGATAATCCATGGCGTCTTCGATTGACATATCCTTGTTTTTCTCGAATTGCATGGCCAAATCGGAAGAGGATTCGCGGATGACGGTCAAAATGGTTCCCTCGACCGGGTTTTTGACGGCTTTGTAGGCGGATTCGGACGCGCTTTTCCAAGCTTCTACGAATTCTTTGACGTTGATCTTTTCTTTGCCGGTCAAGCTTTTGGAAAATCCGGAGAAAATCATGGAGGTGATGACGCCGCTGTTTCCTCTGCCGCCCATTATCAAACCATAGGCGAATTCTTTGCAGATCGAATAGATGTTGTCATCGTTTCTGTTGGCGATTTGCTTGGTCCCGGAAGTCAAAGTGAGGTTCATGTTCAATCCGGTATCTCCGTCTGGAACAGGGAAAACGTTCAATCTGTCGACTTCTGGGTAATGGTTATAAAGATTGTTGGCTCCGCTTAACAATATTTTCTTCAAAGTTTGTCCGCTTAGGTATTTCATGGTTCTTTGTCCTTGAGATCATTGACGTAAACACCCACTTTGGTAAAGGGGATCGGGAAGGTATTTTCCAACACGTAATGGACTTTATTTTGGATTTGGTTGGCTATTTCGGTGATTTTGACGCCATAAGAAAGGCAGACGTAAACGCTGACGTTGTATCCGTTTTTTTCCTCTCTTATCTGAATGGCTTTCTCATAATCCTCGGGAGCTAAAAAAGTTCCTGGATCCTTACCAGTCAAGCCGACCACGCCATAGCATTCCAAAACAGCCTTGGCGACGACCGAGGCGATGGCTGAGTTAGAGATTTGTATAGTGCCAAATGGCGTAGACGAGTCCGTGTTCATGGTTAGGTGTTGAAAAATCAACACCTATATTATGCCGTAGGCATAAGGCATATACAAGAGCGGATTTTTCGCCCACTCTCCTCAAAGTAGAATTCTTTAAAGTGTAGTATGTATCGATTGTTTTTGAAAAAATAGGCCTATAAAAGAAAAAAGCCCGGCAGCGTGCTATTCTCCCGGCCGGAGCCGATACCTTCGCCACTGCGGTGCTTAACTGCTGTGTTCGGGATGGGAACAGGTGGAACCACCGCGTCATCACCACCGGACTTTTTTCTTTTACCGTCTGTCCTTTCAAAACTGGATATATCAAACAAGTTCTATCATTATTTTATCAATTAAGCGACTTAACTTACATTTAAATATTTAAATTAGTGAAATTAAGCCCTCGGGCTATTAGTATCGGTCTCCTGAACAACTTCGCTAAGCTTATATGCTTACAGATCCGACCTATCAACCCCCTAACTTTGAGGGGCCCTTACTTCTTTCGAATGGGAAGTCTCATCTTAGGACTAGCTTCACGCTTAGATGCTTTCAGCGTTTATCTATTCCGGAGGTAGCTACCCAGCCATGCCACTGGCGTGACAACTGGTAGACCAGTGCTCCGTTAATCCCGGTCCTCTCGTACTAGGGACTAGTTCCTTCAAACTTCCTACGCCCACGACAGATAGGGACCAAACTGTCTCACGACGTTTTGGAAGGTACTTCCCCTCCAGGATGTGATGAGCCGACATCGAGGTGCCAAACCTTCTCGTCGATGTGAACTCTTGGAGAAGATCAGCCTGTTATCCCCAGGGTAGCTTTTATCCGTTAAGTTACGACCCTTCCATTCGGAATCGCAAGATCACTAAGTCCGACTTTCGTCCCTGCTCGACCTGTATGTCTCGCAGTCAAGCTCCTTTATGCCTTTGCACTCGATGCATGATTTCCAACCATGCTGAACGAACCTTGGAGCGCCTCCGTTACACTTTGGGAGGCGACCGCCCCAGTCAAACTGCCCGCCTACCACTGTCCGCCGGCTCGTGACGCCGTACGTTAGAACAGCCAAAATCCGACAGTGCTATCTCACGTGTGTCTCCACCGAGGCCAAAGCCCCGGCTTCACCGACTGGCACCTATTCTGCGGACGAACTTCAGATGTTCAATAATAAGTTGCAGTAAAGCTCCATGGGGTCTTTCCGTCTAGTCGCGGGTAACCTGCATCTTCAC
>CAVIYC010000024.1:0-6282 GCA_963647095.1 Oscillospiraceae bacterium
GGTTTGATAGCGAATATCAAACCTTTTTTTGACGGATAAAGTAGCCAAGCGAACTGTTTTAGCCTTTTATTCGCGACGACGATGCGGACAGAGTTTGTCCGCGATCGAAAAACTGATGCTAAGGTGATTTAAATAAAGCCCTTCATAACTGCGTTTTTGGCGTAACGAATAACGGACGAATATTGATTTTGAAGTAAAAAAATTGTCTTGGCACTTAACAATCAACGGATGGTTGATGAAAATACTTCATAAAAAATGAAGCGTGTCTGGCTTAATCGTTAATTGCCATTACGAACGCAATAGTCGGGGTTTTGCGCAAAAATTCCATTTTATCCGCCCGCTGATGCCACGCTTCTCATGCGCACGTGCGAGAAATGGCACTTGTTTTTTTTTTTTAATTTTTAATATAAGAGGTATCAATTTAGGAGATCAGGCCTTTGATGGAACCTCGAACGAAAAAGAAGGTATTGGCAACGACGATCTGCCTCAGCTCAGTCGCCACTTTGGCCCTGGGCCTTTGGGCGATCCACGGGTTGGTCCATAAGCCCCTTTCGACCGAATCCAGCATAACCATAAACGGCGCAACGAAGAAGACTTTGAACGTCTCTTTGGAGGATATCTATCCCGGAGACGAGAAGACATATACCGTTAACGTCCTCGGGAAGGAGGCTTATGCCTATTCCCTCAGTTTGGATTTTACGGAGAAAAGCGGCTCCCTTTCGGAATGGCTCACCCTCTCTTTGAAGGCGGGGGATTACGAAAGCGAGATGAAGCTCAAAGATGCCTTCTCGCTTAATGCCCCGATTTCCCTCGGAAGGAACGTCACGAAGATAACCATGACGTACAAAATGGGGGAGGAGACGGGCGACGCGGCCCAGGGCCAAAGCGTCGACTTCGACGTTCTCTTAAGCGCGGAGAAATGAAGATATGGAAAATTCGGCAATAAAAGAGAAAAACAAAGGGTGGAAGAAAGCCTTGGAAATAATATCTTGGGTAATCGTCGCCATTTTCGCGGCCTTCGCCATTTTCGCCGTGACCATAAGCGTCTCGTCCAAGAAGGACCCGGACGGCACGGCCACGGTC
The DNA here is from genome assembly GCA_963647095.1 of Oscillospiraceae bacterium. Taxonomy (GTDB): domain Bacteria; phylum Bacillota_I; class Bacilli_A; order RFN20; family CAG-826; genus UBA4951. The sequence goes on from CAVIYC010000024.1 coordinate 1,084, forward strand.
TTCGGCACCCAGCTTAGGTTCGTGAAATCCGACTCCATGGCGGAATGCTCGGAGACGGACGTCAGCCAATACGAGATAAAGTCCATACCGGTCAAATCCTGCGTCTTCGTCGAAACCATTCCCGAAGAGGAAAAGGAAAGGGACGAATGGCTCTCCAAAATCAAGGTCGGGGACGTCCTCACCTTCAAATACGTATACACGACCCAGGAGACCATAACCCACAGGGTTACCAATATAGAGCCCAAAACGGATGGCGGCTACGTCATAACCTTGAGGGGCGACAACGTCGCCTCCGGGACCGGCGCCCTCTATCAGACCATAGACACCTCTCTCACGGAATCCCCGAACTACATAATCGGCAAGGTCACGGGGCAAAGCTATTTCCTCGGGCTCGTGATATACGCGGTCAAATCCCCGTTGGGGATCAGTCTGATCATCATCGTCCCGTCCGCCATAGTCATAATCTGGAACGCCGTCCGCATAGCCAAAGTGGTTAGGGAAGGCAAGAAGGAGAAGGCTTTGGCCGAGGCGGAAAGCAAAGAAAAAGAAATAGAGGATTTAAAGAGGCAATTGGAAAGCCTCAAGTCCTCATCGAACAACGAAACCGAAAACCCAAAGGAGGATATCTGATATGGAGATTGTGATTTTGATCATGGTGGCCTTCTTCGCGGTCTGCGCGATATCCTTCGCGGCTTTGTCCCTTTCCTGGGATGTCAAAGAAAGCCTTGGGCCGGACGACGTCCCGCCGTCCCATAGATGCGCGGAATGAGGCATTTACGGCCATTAGGCCGATGCATATTAGAAAAAATAAACGAATTGAAAAGAAAGGAGAAAAGGCCATGAAAAGGAAAAGCGCGGCGCTAGTCGGGGCTTCCGCCTCGGCATTGTTGGGAATGGCCGCCTTAGTCGGGGGCACATACGCCCTCTTCACCGACTCGGCGACGGTCACAAACCATCTAAAGGCCGGCACGCTGAAGATAAGCCTGGTCAGAACCAAGCTCACCAAGGCATCTATAGACTCCGACGGGTACATCGCGGAGACGGTGGACTCAATCGAGAAGGACTTCACGGGCGAAACGGGCGAAAACGTCTTCGGCCTCGAAGATGGGGAATTCATCGTCCCATGCTCGAGCTATACGGCGAACATGAGGATCTATAACGGCCTCAAGGAAAACGGCTCTTACGTCAAAAGCGCGGTCGCTTTCAGCTACTCCGTCAAGATTGTCCTCGGCGAAGGATCGGACCAAGCGCTCTCTGAGCAGCTTGAGATAACCGTCGGCCAGGGAACGAAGGAAGATACGAAAAAGCTGTCGGAAATCGGCAGCGACGCAATCTTAACCGGCGACATGAAAAAAACCGACGAATCCGCGGACTTCTGGGTCAAAGCTGAATTCCTCGATTTGGAAGAAAACAACGACGCCCAGGGGCAAAAGGCCGACTTCGACTTGGTGGTTGAGGCCGTGCAGCTTACCGAAAGGAACTAGCCGAAAGGCTTTGGCCGGACATTTAAAAGGGTTCGGCCCAGAAAGGAACCAAAAATGAACAAAAAACCAAAGGGACGATAATATTGTCGTCATTGGCGGCGATGGGCATCGCCGGCTCGCTCATAGCGGGCGCAACATATGCCTTATTCACCAGCGAAAGCAAGGCCAATATCGCAGTAACATCCGGTACGGTTGATGTTGAGGCGTCGATTAGCGATTTAAGAGCTTATACTCCCAAAAAAATCGCTCTTGACGGAACCATTGTCGAGAATGACAATTTAGCTAGTGAAGTAACCGCGAATGAAGAATGGACGTTGGGCAATGGCGGCTCCGTTAAACTTAACGGAAGTACGTTGACGCTTAGCAAAATGACCCCGGGAGACTGGGTAAGATTCAATCTCAACGTGACGAACTACAGCAATGTCGCCGCGAAATATCGCACCGTAATCCAAACGATCTCGGACGAAGGATTGTTCGATGGTTTGTCCATCATTATCGATGAAACTACTTGGAGCAATGGTTTCTCCGCGGTTTCGCCTTATGCCGATTTGGATCCGGTGGAAGAAGCGACTGTCGAAGATACCCTCGACGTTACCGTTTATTTCCCGGCTGATAGAGATAATACCTATCAAAACACGGGCTGTGAAATTCAAATCATCGTCGAAGCCATTCAAGGCAATGCCGCAACCGACGATTACGTTGATGGCGCCTTATATCTTTATAACGAACGCGATTTGAAGAAATTCGCCAACGCCGTAAACAACAACACCGGCCTTCAGGACGATTATGACACGTTCATATTGGCCAATAACGTGACTCTCGTTGACAAATGGACGCCAATCGGCCAGAAAAACGGCAATAAATTCACGGAAACCTTCGACGGTGCTAACTATACTGTCAGCAACATGATTGTCGATTCGGATATCATTGGCAGAGACAGCGATGCCATTGGTACCAACAACAACTTCGACGGATTCGGAGCGTTCTTCGGCTGCATCCAAGGCGGAACAGTCAAGAATTTGACCGTTAACGGAACCGTTACGGCCGACAACGCTGCCGGCATCGCCTCTCGCGTGAATGGCGGAACGATTGAAAATTGCGTTTCCAACGTCACCGTCACCGGTGGCATCAAGGCCGGTGGCATCGTTTGCGCCGCAAACAGCGCAACTACCAAGATTGTCAACTGCGTCAACAAAGGAAACGTTAATGCTGTTGTGGACCCTGATCAAATGAAGGAAGGCAAGAAAGAAACCAAGGCTTCCGTTGGCGGCATCGTCGGCTATTCGAACACCTGCGAAATCGAGGATTGCGTCAATACCGGCACCATCGGATCTTTAGATTCCCAATATGTCGGCGGCATCGTCGGATATGCGACTAAAAACAACACCAGTGTTGTGAATTCCACGAATACCGGTGACGTTTACGGAAAAATTGCTGTTGCTGGAATCATTGGCCTCGTCCTGGATAATAGCACTGCGACCATCACTAACTGCAGCAATAGTGGCCATATTTACTCTTCTGGCACACAGAAATACGACATCTGCTGTATCAACGGCAACGCCGTCGTTACTTATGATGGCACCCCGGTTTCCGCAGTAGCCGGCATCGGCGATATCGACGAATGACTCAATTCCCTCTTAGGGGATGAAAGCCGACAATATATGCGATGATGCGATTTGAAAGCAATATCGGATAATTGGAAAAACAAAGGGCGTTAGGCAACTAACGCCTTTTTCATAGACAGTCTTTCGTTGCTTTGAATAAGGGCGAAGCAAACCTAAAGGCACATCAAAAAAATCCATTTTTTCGATTGTCTGATCTTGTCCTTTGAAGCTAGCAATTGGATATGACTTTCGCCAATCCGCCCAAAGAGGTTTCCTTTAGCTCTTTGACCATTCTCTCGCCCGTTTCCTTCATGGCTTTGATGACGTTGTCAAAGCTCACTTTGTTTTCTCTGAAAGGCGCGACGTCCTTGCTGTATAAATAAGAAGAATACGCATGTATGGAGGCAATCCCGTTTCTTTCGATGCAAGGTATTTGGACGTATCCTCCGACCGGATCGCAGGTCAGCCCCAAGAAATGTTCCATGCTCACTTCGCTGGCGTATTCGATTTGATGGACGCTCAATTTGTCCAAATAAGCCAAGCTGGAGCTGGCAAAGCAGGCGGCCGAGCCTATTTCGGCTTGGCAGCCCAAGACCGCTCCGCTGATGGCCGCGTTTTCTTTGATGAAATTGCAGACCAAAGCCCCCACCAAGAAAGCTTTGACGATTTGATCCAAAGAAAAGCCTTTGTATTTATATTGGTAATAAAGGCAGCTCGGAACCACGCCCGAAGCCCCGCAGGTTGGGGTGGTGACGATCGTTTTCCCCAAGGCGTTGGCTTCCGCCGTAGCGTAGGCAAACGAGGTCAGCAACATCGTCCTTTTCTCGTATTTGTCCTCGATTTCCAAGGCTTTTTTGTATATTTCCGATGAGACGGTCTTCAATCCCAAAGCAGGTAGCGCCGTGCTTTTAGACGATAGCATTTCCTCGATCAAAGCAAAGGAACGCTCGACCAACCTCTTGCCGTAAGAGAATATGCCTTTGCCTTCCAAGTTTTCTATTATCTCGTAAATGTCGTCGGTCTTTTTCTCGTTGAGGTAATCGGTCAGACCCTTGAAAGAAGAAAAAGGATAGACATCCTTTACCTTATAAGGCTCGTTTTCTTCTTTGTAGGCCCCTCCTCCGATGGATTGGTAGGTTTTTTCGATTGTCTTGCCATTGGACAAAATGGCTTCCAATTTCATGGTGTTGGGGTGCTTTATGTCGTTTAGGCCGTAATCGAAAACGATGTCCGCTTCTTTGTTATGAGATAGGAAAGTGTTTCTTATGACGTTATCCGTGCCATGTCCTTTGCCAGTCAAAGCCAAGGAGCCATACAAAGTCACTTTATAAGAGGAAACGTCTTCGTTCTTGGTAAAATCAAGGAAATCCTCGGTGATCCTATATGGCCCTATGGTGTGGCTGGATGACGGACCCGGTCCGATGATCAGAAGTTCCCTTAATGATTTCATGCGCATTATTTTAAGTTCGGATCGACGATTTATAAAGGCAATTCAATCAATGAAACCCATTAATCTTCCTAACAAAAGGAAAAGCGCCCGTTTTAGGCAACGGACGCTTTGTGGTTAGATAATATGATTAAGCCTGTTTGGTGATGGAATCGAAGGTGTAGTCTTCGTAGTCGTAATTGAATCCGCCGGTCATTTCGCCGGTGGAAGAATCGTATTTAAGAGTAACTTCGGTGTCTCCGACAGAGAAGGTGATCGTTCCGTTTGTTTCGGTGTAGGTGAACTCAGTGCCGTTATAGGTGCCGGTCCCGTCCGAATTGATGACGATGGTGTATGTGTACGAAGAACGTTTGGCAATCCAAGTTCCGACATAGCCGGCAACGACTGTTGGGGCATCGTCTTGCTTGGTTATCGAAGTATAAGAGATAGTCTCATAGTCTTGCTCGAATTGGCCGGTCATCGTTCCGGTGGCGGAATTATAGGTGAGGGTCACATCCATATCTCCGACGGAGAAGGTGATCGTTCCGTTTGTTTCGGTGTAGGTGAACGCAGTGCCGTTATAGGTCCCGGTTCCGTCCGAGTTAAGGACGATCGTATTCGACGTCGAACCTAATTTGGCGATCCAAGTTCCGACATAGGCCTTTATGTTGGAATCGGCTTTTTT
>CAVIYC010000024.1:6292-9273 GCA_963647095.1 Oscillospiraceae bacterium
TTGGTCATCGTTTTATTGACAGGGTTTTCTCCATATTCATCGTCGAGATGAACGGTTATCGAGCCATCGTCATTGACTTCAAACCAGTTGTCTTCGGCGCCGAAGGCTCCGAAAGCGGAGACGGTTCCCTTTTTGGTGGAGGCATCATAAGTGAAATTGAATTCATATCCGTCCCAAGTGCCGGTGCCGTTCTCGTTTAGGACCATGGTTAGGGAGCCGTTTTCATAGGTTCCGCAGACATCGGCCGGGATCGAAGGAGTGGTGTCTTTCTTGGTCAAGGTGGTGCCGCTTACGGCATAGGTGACGTCGTTGACCACGATTTCCCCGCCGTCTTCCAAAGTTCCGGTGTAGGTGACAACGACGGTGCCGTTGGCAATAGCATAGTTCTTGGAAGAGGTGCAATAGATCTTCAAGCTGGAATCGGAGGTGGAATAGGTGGTGGTCACTTTTTCTCTGGCTCCGAAATAAGAGGCGTTGAAGAAGATGTCGTTGGTCGCATCATATGTGAGTCCGTCGGCCATCAATTTGCCAGGGACTCTGATGTTGAAGCTGCCGTCTGTGGTCTTGGTGAATCCACCGGTTTGGGTGACGCTTGAGGATTCGACGGTGGCGGAAGCGGTTCCGTCGGCGTTCAAGGTGACGTGGCTGGAATTGGTGAAATACCATTCGCCCAAATAGGCTTCCCCTTTATAGTCGGGGATGACAAAGGTCGAAGAGCTCTTGGTTCCGACGTATTGATAGTCGGAATCGGTCATGTCGTAACCGGTGATCTTCCCATCTTCGTATTTGAAGATCTCCCCTTCGTAAGAGCCGCCTTCTCCGATGAAGATGTAGGTTCCGTCGAAGGTATAGGAATATTTGAAGGTCTCGTAATATCTATTTTGCCAATAGAAATTGCTTTCGTCGAAATACCAGGTTCCGCCGGTGGAGGCGCAGACATAATCCCAGGTTCCCAAGATCAAGCTCAAATCGCCATAAGAGGCATAAAGCGTGGCGTCTCCGACAAACGGGGCGTACCAAGCGTAAGGCTGAGTGCCTTCTTTGTCGTAGAAAAGGCCGGCATAGGAATAATGGGCCCTATTGAAATTGGCTTTGACGATGGCGGATATCGATTTGGAATCGTAAACCCCGGTTGCGGCCGAAACGGTCTTGTTTTGGCTTTCTCCGCCATCGTAGTTGGCGTCCAAGGTAACGTTGGCGGTAGCCGGTCTAAGAGAAGAATCTCCCAAAGAAATCTCTCCGTCCACTATCGACCAAACGGAAGATAGCCCGGCGGCTTTTATGCCGGCTTCGCCCTTTTCGGCGACTGTTCCGTTAACCCCGACCTTATCGCTGGTCAAAGTGGCTTCGGAGGCGGCGTTTCCGTAATTTATGGTGCCATAGAGGTCGGAAGAATATTCATATCCATTCGAATAGGCATATCCGATGGAAGTTCCGGCAAAGGATTTGTAATAAGTAGAAGTGCTGTTTCCGGCATCGATGGTGTCGAAAGACGAATAGTTATGCAAAATAGCGGTTTCGTAATAGCCTTGTCCGGCGATGCCTCCGACATAAGAGACGCCTTCATCGGTGGCTTTCAAGGACGAGCCTTCGGCATAGCAATCCACGATGGAAGTGTAATAGTTCATCGTGGCGGTGATTCCGCCAACGGCGGTTCCGGCGACGATGTCGCCTTTGTAATAGGAAGACAAAACGAATTCGACTCCCATTTCGCTGGAGCTGTTGACGGTGTTCAATGCGCCGGTGATGCCGCCAGCCAGGTTGGTGGTGTCGGCCGAATCGGCCATATCGCAGTTGATGTTGGCCCAAACGGCGCAGTTGGAGATGGTCACGGCGCTATTTCCGCCGGCAACCGAGATGCCAGTCAAGCCTCCGACGGCCAAGACCGAGCCTCCGTTTTGGCCAGAGACGAGGTCGATGCTTCCCTCGATGGCCACGTTGGAGATGGCGGTGTTGTAGGCGTATCCTGCCAAGCCTCCGACGTAATAATAGGATTTGGCCCCCAATAAGGAGAGGTCGTAATCGATTCCGACGTATAAGTCGTAGATGGAACTGGAAGAGGTATAGCCGAATAAGCCATAGGCCCCGATGCTCTTATCGGCGGTTTTCAACGAAACGCCTTTGATTTTGTGCTGGTTTCCGTTGAAATAGCCATAGAACGGGACGATTTTGGTTCCGATGGGCCCCACTTCTTCGCCGGCCAAATCGATATCGGCGCCCAAAGAATAATATTCCTTGGTCTTCGGGGCCGAGGTCAAAGCGGCGTAGTTGGCGGCGAAATCCTTGAACTGCTTGGCGCTGGAAATAACATACGGGTCATTCTGGGTTCCAGAGCCGGTGATTTCGTCTTTGGTTTGAGAGCCGCTGTCTGAAGATTGGCTGTCCGAACTAGCGTCCGATGACGGGGGGGTATTCGAACTGCCATCCGATCCCGAGTCGGTGTCGCAAGCGCTCAGAAAGCCCACAAGCGATAGCGCGGCAAAGGGGATCAAGATTTTTTTGAAATTTTTGATCATAATTTCCTCCGTGTTAATGGGCGCATTATAACAAGCGGGCCCGAATTTTAAATCGTTAATTTGCGTTTTCGCTAATTAATTTCGTTTGATGTTTTTTATTTGCGCGCGCCAGGAATCAAGAAATGTTTAATTTCCCCTCATATTTGCTAGAATTTAGCCATGTTCAAAAAGACCTTATTAAACAATATAAATTCAAGAAACGACATCAAATACAAGCCCCCATTGTCTTATAGGCATATGAGGATATTCGGATGGCTCATGATGGCCTTGATGATGCTTTCGATCGTCTTTTCCTCTTTGGCTGGCATCTATCACGTGGACCAAACTCTGACCGAGCCCATCGATTTCACTTTGGCCGGAGACATAACCGGATATTTCGGCCAACTTGCAATTCCTTTCTTTTTGCTGGCGAACTTCGCCGTTATCATCGCTAGCAGGGAAAACGTCAAGAAACTGGTCATATTC
>CAVIYC010000025.1:0-9233 GCA_963647095.1 Oscillospiraceae bacterium
CCGGAGACCAAGCCAAATCCATCAGAGAAATCAAAGACGATATGGAATCTCCGATCGTCATGGACAGATTGCTTTGCGGGGATGTTGGCTTTGGCAAAACCGAGATAGCCTTTAGGGCGGCTTTCAAGGCCATGTTGGCCGGGAAGCAGGTCGCGTTATTATGCCCAACCACTTTATTGGCCAGACAACATTACGAAGTGGCCCTTCAAAGGTTTAATGGCTATGGAGTCAAACTGGCTTTGCTATCCAGAATGGTGCCGGAAGGCGAACAAAAAGCCATTTTGAAGGACTTGAAGATGGGCAACATCCATTTCGTTATCGGCACCCATCGCTTGTTGTCCAAAGAAGTTGGCTTCAAGGATTTGGGATTGTTGATAATCGACGAAGAGCAACGTTTCGGAGTCGAGCAAAAGGAAAGAATCAAAGAAATGACCAACCGCATAGACGTGCTGTCTTTGAGCGCCACGCCCATCCCCAGAACCTTGCAAATGTCCTTGGTCGGCCTTCGTTCTCTGTCTCAGATAAATACCCCTCCAAACAATAGGATGCCGATTCAAACTTATGTGGCCCCATTCTCAAAAGAGGTCGTTTCCGAATTGATTTCGAGGGAACTTGGCCGAGATGGGCAAGTTTTCTACGTCCATAACAGAGTCGATAGCATCTACGCCAAAGCCGAATGGATTTCCCGTTCCGTCCAAGGCGCCCATGTAGGCGTCGTCCATGGCCAAATGCAAAGGGAAGAGACCGAATCCGTCATGGAGGAATTCTATGAAGGCAAGGTAAATGTTTTGGTCGCGACTTCCATTATCGAAAACGGGATAGACGTTCCCAACGCCAATTTGATAATCGTGGAAGACGCGGACAGATTCGGTTTGTCTCAGCTTTATCAAATAAAGGGACGCGTCGGGCGCGGGTCCCGCATCTCGTATGCGTATTTATTCTATAAAGAGAACAAGAATATGAACGAGGATGCCCAAAAGAGATTGAAGGCCATCCAAGATTTCACCGAATTGGGATCGGGGTATAAAATCGCCCAGAGGGATTTGATGATCCGCGGGGCCGGGGACATATTGGGCGCCGAGCAAGCTGGCTTCATCGATTCGATTGGCTTGGATTTGTATTTGAAGATGCTTCAAGAATCCTTGACCGAACGTCAGACTGGGCAAAAGACAGTTCCGCCCAAACCCAGCAAGATGCTGCCGATTGACGCCTTCTTCCCCGAGGATTACGTGCCAAACGGGGACAAGGTCGCTTTGTACCAAGAGCTTTCCGACTGCGTGGACGACAAAGCCATCGACAAATTCAAACGCAAATTGAGGGACGTTTACGGAAAACTCCCTCCTCAGGTCGAATTGCTGATCCAAAAGAGAAGGATAGACGCGATGATGAGCCACCCGGAATTCGTATCTTTGGAACAAATGGGCGATGAGATGGTTTTGCTGCTCACCGAAGGCTGGACCGGCATCAACGGGATAGGGGTTGAGCTATTCGAGCAAATCGTTCCCTACCTTGAAGGCACCAGGGTTTCCTTTTATGAGAAAAAATTGCAAATCCGCGTCAAAAAGACCAAAGATTGGATATCTAAATTAGAGGGGATATTAAGGGTTATCAGAAAGCTGAGCGAAGAACATGATTTCAAATGATGAAACGCCCAATTTTTGATAAAATATTCATATGCGAATCGATAAGTTCCTAAAAGTTTCCAGATTGATAAAAAGACGTCAGACCGCCAAGGATCTCTGCTTGGACGCGGACGTTTTCATCAACGGAAGAAAAGCCAAGGCTTCATCGGAAGTTTCCGTTAATGATAACGTCATTTTGCACCTAGGCAGGCACGAGATAGAATTCATCGTGAAAGAAGTCCGTCCGACTGTCAAAAAAGAAGACGCGGCCAACATGTACGAGATAATTAGGGACGAAATCAAGGAACGCAGAGAAAATCTTTAGATAAAAACTATGTTTTTGTCGTTAAAGAAAATCGATAAAAAATAATTGTTGAGTTTTCGTCAAAATACCTTTATATTCCTTTCGATTTCCTTATGGAAATGCCGCTTAAAAAATTATAGAAAGAAGGAGACAGTTTATGGATGAAAATAAGCCCTCTCGCCCCGAACGCAACAACAAGCGTTCGTATTGGATAACCGCCATATTGATCGTTTTGATCGTCGGAATGATATTGATTCTCGGAAGAGACAGGATTTTCAATACCGCGGTCACCTGGAACAAAAACGAATTGAACACCTACTTGCGCTTAGACAGCGTGGACAGCACTTCCAAGTCCGTTTACGTGGCCACGGCCAACGTTTCCCAGAACTATCGCGCCACTACCGTTAACGGCACGGCGATGTATACCGAGAGCAAGACGATGTTCAAATACACCGTCACCATCGAAAACGACGACTGGAACGTCAAGGATATCTCCTACCAAAAATTCTCTTACAGCAAAAACGCCGAAGGGCAAAAGACCATCTCCTATTCCACGGAAATCGGTTCTTGGGCCGACATCTTCGAAAACCGCGTCGACGAATGGAACAACACCGATGCCTTGCAAGGAACGTATGGCTCTGGCTACTATAACGTGGTCGATGCCTTCCAAACCTCCGTTTGGGACACCTGGGGGCCAGTCATTCTCCAGTTGGTCTTCTTGGTAATCTTGGGATACGTCTTCTATAGGATGGTCGGAGGCTCCGGCGGAGCCAATAGACAAGCCATGGATTTCAACAAATCCCCGGCCAGGAGGGAAAACCATTCCAAAGTCAGGTTCGCAGACGTTGCCGGATGCGACGAAGAGAAAGCCGAAATGCAGGAATTGGTCGAATACCTCAAGAATCCGAAGAAATATTCCGTATTTGGCGCCAAGCTGCCGAAAGGCTGCTTGCTTGTCGGACCTCCGGGAACCGGCAAGACCTTGCTAGCCAAGGCCGTCGCCGGCGAAGCTGGCGTCCCGTTCTTCTCCATCTCTGGTTCTGATTTCGTCGAAATGTTCGTCGGCGTCGGCGCCGGTCGCGTCCGTGACTTGTTCAAGAAAGCCAAGGCTTCCGCCCCATGCATCATCTTCATCGACGAAATCGATGCCGTCGGTCGCCAAAGAGGCGCCGGTTTGGGCGGCGGAAACGACGAACGCGAACAGACATTGAACCAATTGTTGGTCGAAATGGACGGCTTCGAGTTCAACTCCGGAGTCTTGGTAATCGCCGCGACCAACCGCGACGACGTCTTGGATCCCGCCCTTCTCCGTCCGGGAAGGTTTGACAGAATCATCACCGTTTCCAACCCCGATGCCGTTGGCAGAGAAGCCATCTTCCGCGTCCACGCCGAAGGAAAGAAAGTCGATCCCAGCGTCGATTTCAAGGCTTTGGCCAAACGTACCGTGGGATTTAGCGGCGCCGATATCGCCAACATCATGAACGAGGCAGCCATCTTGGCCGTCCGTTTCCACAAAGACGCCATAACCATCTCCGAAATAGACGAGGCCATTGACCGCCGCATCGCCGGACCTGCCAAAAACGGCAAGCGCATGAGCGATATGGAACGCAAGCGCGTCGCCTATCACGAGGCCGGCCACGCCGTCATCGGCTTGGTCTTGCCGGATTCGGACAAAGTCCAAAAGATCACCATCATTCCGAGAGGCCAGACCGGCGGCCATGTCTTAATGACTCCGGAAACCGACAAATTCTTGCTGACCAAGAAGGAATTGTTGGCCGAAATCACCGGTTTGCTTGGCGGACGCGTGTCCGAGGAAGTCTTCTTGGACGACATCACCACCGGGGCCGAAAACGACATCCAGAGAGCCACTCGCTTGGCGAGGATGATGGTCACGGAATTCGGCATGTCCGATTTGGGGCCCATCCAATACGAAAGCGACACCGGTTCGGTCTTCTTGGGCAGGGATTATGCCAACTCCCAAAAGAACTTCTCCTCTGAGATCGCTTACGAAATCGACAAAGCCGTAAGGAAGATCATCGATGAGGCCCACGAACAAGCCGTGAAGATCCTCAAAGAGAACGCGGACAAGGTCAAATTGATCGCCGAGACCTTGCTTGAAAACGAGACGATAACCGCCGAACAAATCGATCAGCTCTTAAAGGACGGAACCTTGCCGACAAGGCAAATCCAGAAGCCGGTCGAAGAAGTAAAAGACGCGGACAAGTCCGACAAAGACGATCATGAAGTCGTTGAGGGCGAAGTCGTCGACAACGACAAATAAAAATCTAAGAAGGGGGTGCATGCCCCCTTTCAATATCTAGGACTATGGAAAAATTTGCAGGAATCGAATTGGAAGGAAGGGTTTTGCTAGCGCCCATGGCGGGGGTTACCAACCTCGCTTATCGCCGCTTCATGAAGCCTTTTGGCGTAGCCCTTTCTTATTCCGAAATGATATCGGACTGCGGATTGGTCTATGGGAATAAACAAACGTTGGAATATCTCCGCACCAGCGAAGACGATAGGCCGGTGGCCCTCCAGCTATTCGGCTCATCGATCGAAACGAGCGTAAAAGCCATCGAGGTTTTGGAGAAAAACGCGGATTACGACATATTGGACGTCAATTTGGGCTGCCCGGTGCACAAAGTCGTAAAGACCGGCGCCGGCTCCTCATGGCTCCGACGACCGAATGAGCTGAGAGATTATCTTAGCGCCATAGTCAAAGCCTCTTCCAAGCCCGTGACGGTCAAGATCAGGCTTGGCTGGAACGAGAAGGAAATCAACGTCCGCCAAATAGTCAAAATCATCGAAGAGTCCGGGTGCCAAGGCTTCGCCGTGCACGCCAGAACCACCGAGCAAGGCTATTCCGGCAAACCCAACTGGGAAGAAATAAGGGACCTATATAAGGAAACTTCGTTGCCCTTTGCCGTTTCCGGGGACATCTACTCCCCGGAAGACGCCATAAAGGCGATGGAAATAACCGGGGCCAGGTTCGTTATGGTGGCCCGCGGAGGAATCGGGAGGCCGGTGCTCATAAGGCAGATTAACGAAGCCTTGAATAACGAGCCAATCGAAGAAAATCCAACTTTGGAAGAACAAATAAATTACGCCGAAAGATACGCCGAGGGATTGATAAAAGACGTCGGGGAATACAAAGCCATCCCTCAGTTACGAGGCATATTGCCCCACTTCTTCTCGGGCTTCCCCGGCTATAAGAAATACAGATTGACGATAACCGAATCCGTCAAAAGCCTCGATGATCTGAATAAGGTCTTTGCCGGCTTTCGGAAGAATCTGAATATCGGAAAGGAGGAAAACAATGAAAAAGAAAAATGAAAAAGCGAAAAAAGAACAAAAACGTTCGTTGATATCCATTTTCAAAGTTCTTTTCTCGCACTTAAAGCAGTACAAAAAAGACACTTTCCTGACTTGGCTGTTCGTTTTCTTGGAATCGGTGTGCGAAATATCCGTCGCCTTCCTTATGCAATATATCGTTGACGGCATAAAAGAAAGCAATATCCAGAAAGTCGGAATGTTCTCCGGCATCGTCGGAGCCTTGGTCATTTTGGCTGCTGCTACCGGTATCTTAAGCGGATACTTCTGCGCCAGCGCATCTTGCGGCTTTGGCGCCAATTTGAGGAAAGCCGAATACGAATCGATTCAGAAGTTCGCCTTCAGCAACATCGACAAGTTCTCGACTTCTTCCATAGTCACGAGGACCACGACCGACGTATCTAACGTCCAGTTCGCCTTCCAAATGACCATCAGAACGGTAATTAGATCGCCGTTCATGCTCATATTGTCTTTGGTGATGGCCTTCGTCACTTCGCCGGATTTGGCCTGGATATTCTTGGTCTTGATCCCTATCTCCCTTGGGGGAATGATCATCTGCGCCAAGGTCGTCCACCCGATATTCGTCAACGTCTTCAACACCTATGACGCCTTGAACGAATCGGTGGAAGAAAACGTCGATGGCATCCGCGTGGTCAAATCCTTCAACCGCGAAAAATACCAAACCAAGAAATTCAACAAAGTCTCGGACTTCTTGTACCGCAACTTCGTTAAGGCCGAAAGAATCACGGCTTTGAATGGACCTATTCTCAATTTGTCCATCGACATCGCCTTGATGCTCATCTCCTGCTTGGGAGCCTTGACCATCGTAAAGACCGGAGGTTCGAGCTTGGACACCGGCAAATTGTCGACTTTGCTTACCTACGTCATGATGATCTTCAACAGCTTGATGTTGCTCTCGATGGTTTACGTCATGATCATCGTCGCCAGGAACTCTACCGAGCGTATCGTTGAGATCTTGGAAGAAAAACCAGACATCGAGAATCCGGAAAACCCGATTATGGCGGTGGAAAACGGAAGCATTGCCTTCAAGGACGTTTCCTTTGCCTATAACGCCGGCAAGAACGTTTTGAATCACATCAACTTGGACATCAAGTCCGGTTCTTCGATCGGCATCATCGGGTCCACCGGTTCTGGAAAGACCACTTTGATTAGCTTGATCGCCCGTTTGTACGACACGACCGAAGGTTCGGTGGAAGTCGGCGGACACAACGTCAAAGATTACGATTTGACGGCCTTAAGGGATTCCGTGGCGGTCGTTCTCCAAAAGAACACCTTGTTCTCCGGGACCATCCGCTCGAATATGCTTTGGGGGAACCCCGAAGCCACCGACGAAGAGATTTGGGGCGCGTTGAAAATCGCCCAATGCGCTTCCTCGGTTGAAGCCAAACCTGGGCAATTGGACGCCGAAGTCGAACAAGACGGATCCAATTTCTCCGGCGGTCAGAAGCAGCGTCTTTGCATCGCCAGGGCCTTGCTAAAGAACCCCAAGATATTGATTTTGGACGATTCCACCTCGGCTTGCGACACGGCGACCGATTCGGCCATCAGGCACGGATTGGCCACCCATAAGACCGACGTTACCAAGATAATCATCGCCCAGCGCGTCCTTTCCATTAAGGATTGCGACCAAATCTTGGTCATGCATAACGGCGAGATAATCGGCTTGGGCACTTCGGAAGAATTGCTCACGAACAACGATATCTACCGTTCGCTTTACGAATCTCAATTAGGCGGAGGAGGTGATTTCGATGCCGAGAACTAAACGCAACGTGGCCCCAGTGCCAAAAGGAGCCAAAAAAGGCGCAGTACGCCGCTTGCTTTCTTACGTCACCAAATATTACAAATGGCAATTCGTCGGGGTTATCATCCTCGTTATCCTCAATGCCTTATGCACGGCCATAGGATCCTATTTCATCGGTAATATCGTCGTCGACAATTTCGTTTTGAACGAAAACCAAGACATCCGTACCTTGGAAGAATTCAACAACACCACTTTCCTAGGCATGAACTTCACCACGATCGCCATCGTGATGGCCGTCATATATTTGGTGGGTTTGCTGTCTTTGTATTTCTACAACTACCTTATGGCCGAGGTTGGCCAAGGGGTCCAAAAACGCATCAGGGACAACCTCTTTGAGAAAATGGAGTCGCTCCCTGTCTCTTATTTCGACAGCCGCACGAACGGCGACATAATGTCTATCTATTCCAACGACGTCGATACCTTGCGCGAAATGCTTAGCCGCGCCATGCCGATGGTGGTCTCCGCCTTCGCGACCATGGTCATCTATTTCGTCATCATGATCTTCACCGACGTCTATATGACTTTGGTGGTCCTTGGCTTCGCTGGTTTGATCGTCTTGATTTCCAAATATTACACCAAGATGAGCGCCAAACACTTCGTGGCCCAGCAGAAATCCTTGGGCAAAGCCAACGGCTATATCGAGGAAAACACCTCCGGACAGCGCGTCATCAAGGTATTCAACCACGAAAACGCCAACGTCGAAGGCTTCGATGCCCTAAACGAAGAGCTCCGCATAAACGGCACCAGAGCCAACAGATACGCCAACGTCTTGATGCCTACCGTCAACCAGTTGGGCAACCTCCAATATGTCTTATTGGGCTTATTGGGCGGACTTGCGACGTATTTTGGCTTTGCTTCGATCTCCGTTACCGGCGCTCATCAAATGACCATTGGCATCGTCATCTCCTTCATGCTCTATTCCAAGAGCTTCTCCCAGCCCATCGGACAGATCGGCCAGCAGCTGAACATCGTGGCTTTGGCTTTGGCCGGCGCTTCGAGAATCTTCGACATGATGGACGAGAAACCCGAAGAAGATAACGGCTACGTCGAATTGGTCAACGCCAAAGCCGACGAAAACGGAAACCCGGTGGAATGCGAGGAATTCACCGCCAGATGGGCCTGGAAACACACCCACACCGACGGATCCGGAACCGACTATAAGTGGCTGGAAGGCGACATCCAAATGGAAGACGTCAACTTCGGCTATAACCCCGACAAGATCGTTTTGCACGACATCAACCTTTACGCCAAACCTGGCCAAAAGGTGGCTTTCGTTGGGGCGACCGGGGCTGGAAAAACCACCATCACCAACCTTTTGACTCGTTTCTACGATATTCAAAGCGGCAAGATCAGATATGACGGAATCAACATCACCAAGATCAAAAAAGCCGACCTCCGTCGCTCTTTGGGCATGGTTTTGCAAGATACCAAACTCTTTACCGGAACGGTTAGGGAAAATATCAGATTCGGCAATTTGCACGCTACCGACGAAGAAGTCGAAGCGGCGGCGAAGTTGGCCAACGCCGACTCTTTCATTCGCTTGTTGCCAAATGGCTATGATACTATGTTGACGTCCGGCGGGGCTTCTTTGTCCCAAGGCCAAAGGCAATTGTTGGCGATTGCCAGGGCCGCGGTGGCCAATCCTCCGGTATTGATATTGGACGAAGCCACCTCCTCCATCGACAGCCGCACCGAGAAATTGGTGCAGGACGGCATGGATGCCATCATGAAAGGCAGGACGATATTCGTCATCGCCCACCGTCTTTCCACCATCCAGAACGCCGATGTCATCATGGTCTTGGAAAACGGCCGCATCGTCGAACGTGGCAATCACGAGTCCTTGTTAGCCAAGGGCGGAATCTATTCCAACCTCTATAACGGCTCCAAGAAAGACCTCGATTAAGGAGAAAGAAATGGAAGAAAAGAAAAAGATGGACGACCTAAAGAAGGTCAAGCTCATTTATTCCGGGGAATTGTTGCTGTTTGCGGTGGTATTCGCCGTAGTCGGCATCCTCATTCTGACTGGGGTCATAACCATCAAGGATTGGAAGAGAATCGGTTTCTCTTATCTCACTTTGATTGGCGGGGCTTGGATCATCGCCGACTTCATCTGGACCCTTTCTTCCAAGAAGCGGAGGGCCAAAAAGCCATTGAT
>CAVIYC010000026.1:0-640 GCA_963647095.1 Oscillospiraceae bacterium
GTCATGGCCTTATAGAGATCCTTCTCGGTCCATTCGCTGCCGTAAAGATAAACTCCGCCAAGCATAAAGGCCGAATCTTCCTCGCCTTTGTTGGCTAAGATTGTCAAATAATGCTTAAAGAGCTCTTCGTTGCTCTTTTTCTTGGTTATGGCCCCGACATGGTAACGGGCGACGTAAGTCATCAAGGCTTCCGGATGCTCGTCCATGTAATTCTCTCCGAAGAAACGGAGATTGAGCTCTTTTAGGTCTTCGTGGGAAATGCGGCCTTCTTTTTTGTCTCCGACCACCGCTTCCATGCCGCATATCGGGCAGATGGCGTTCAAAGTCCCGTCTTCGTTGTTGGACCAATCAGAAACCGTTCGGGCGGAATAGGTCTGACGGCAAAAAAGGCAGGAACAGGTGTCGCTATTGAGTATCTCCCTATCGTTTCCGTGGATTCTGGAATAATAGGATTGCATTTCTTTTTCGCTTAAATTGGGCATACAGAAAGTATATATAAGTATAAATACTTAATCAATCCAAAGCCCTTTGCTCATTATTAGGAAAATCTTGTCGAAATCCAAAGACTGGGGGTAGTTACAAATCTCGTCCTTCTTGATCCAAAAGACCTCTCCTTCTTTGGAGGAGGTTATCTCCCCCG
>CAVIYC010000026.1:650-8963 GCA_963647095.1 Oscillospiraceae bacterium
TCTTGGTCCTAAAAAGCAAAGTGACGTAACGGAGTTCTTTTTTCGGTTCGTTCCATTCGAAATAGCCCATGGGTTCCAAGTCCGCGACGTCCAATCCGGTTTCTTCTTTTGCTTCCCTTTTGGCGGATTCGATTATGGATTCTTCGTTTTCCACATGACCGCCGGGAAAATTGAGTCCCGGCCAGTCGTTTTTCTTCCTGAGCTGGACCAAAATGGATCCATCTTCTTTATAGACCATGACCATATTGGTCAAATCGATTTTGTTACGTTTTGCCATGGAGAGATTATAAATATAAAATTAAGCCATGTTAAACCTTGAAGAGACATTGGAAAGAAACGAAGCGATATCCAACGAGATAAACGAGATTTTCTCTTTGCAAAAAGGGGGCAGGCTTTCTTTTAGCAAAGAAAAGGGATTTCGCGTCGGTTCCGAAAAGGTGGACGTTGACGAGGCGATAATTTCAAACATCGAAGAGCTCAATCCTTCCTTGGTCTTGGATAACCTTTATCTAAAGAAGCTAAGTGCGGCCCATATCGAAAAAGGAAAATGGTCGTTGAAGAGCTTGGAAATAAAGAAAAACGAATTGTTCGTAATAAACGAAACAAGCGTCAACGAGAAGTTGGAAGAAATGACCAAATTGGTCTACTTCAGCGAAAATATCCAAGTTCCGGCGATTTATGAAGGAAAAAGGATATGGATGAGCTTGGTCCCGCACGAGATAACCACCATGCAAAAAGCCATAGACGAGGCCAAAGGGAAAGTTTTGGCTTACGGCTTAGGGTTGGGCTATTTCCCCTTGATGGCCGCGATGAAAGAAGAAGTGACCGAAGTCACCGTAATCGAAAGAGAAGACGAACCCATCGAAATATTCGATTCCCTCATAGCGAAGTCCTTCAGAGAAAGCGACAAAATCAAAATAATCAAAGAAGATGCCTTTATCCATTTAAAGAAAGTGAAAGACGGGGAATACGATTTCATCTTCGTCGACATCTGGCATGACGCCGAGGACGGAATTAGGCCGTATTCCAAATTCTTGAATAAATTCATGGATTTTAAAAAGACCGAGGTTTCTTATTGGATAGAAGAAACCATCCTCACTTATGTCAGAAGGGCTTTGGAAATCCTTTTGATCGAAAAAGAAAACGGGGCGGATCCTTCTTGGTATGAGGACGCCGAAACCAAAGACGATAGGCTGATAAACGATTTATATAAAGCCAGCAAGGCAAATTACAAAGAAAAAGATTTGTTGAGTTCTTCTTTCATAAGAACTATCGTTCGTGCTATTAGTTAGTTAGGAGGTACGCATATGTTGAAATACGGTTTGACCGAAAGATTCATAAGGCATTTGTCCCATCTCCCTTTCGAAAATAGGCTCAATGTCCTTTGGAAGATACAAGGTTTGCTTTCTCATGTCCCGGGGTATTTGAAACTTCGCGTTTCCGGTTCGGAAGAAGACCCGATTTATAAGATAGACGACGATCATTACGTCTTGGCCCACGACGATTACGAATCGAGGATATTGGTCGATTTCGCGTCGGATATCGATTCTTTGAAAAACAATGGGGAATATATCACTTCCACCATCGTTTCTCTTTTGGGGAAGAAAGAATTGGACGAAGACGTGAAAGAAAGATTCAAAGACGCTTTGGACCAACACTTCCCCGTTTGGTTCATCAATCTCCTTCTTTCCCTCCCTTTGGAATCTCAAAACGTCTTGATGTCCAAAGAGGAAATCAAAGAGACCGAGGAGGAAGAGAAAGCCGAAGAAGAGAAAGAGGCGGAGATAATAAAAGCTCCTGCCATCGATATTCTTGAGCAAGCTTCCAAGTTAAAGAACATTAAGCCAAAAAGCGATTTGGAAGGCGAAAGGTTCGAAAAGGAAATACTCAGAGAACTGGCCAAGAGCTATAACCTAAGGAAAGAGAATGCGGCTCCGAAAGCGAGCAAACCGTTAAGCCACGTGAGATTCGCGCCTAGGGAAGTCGTGGTTTCATTCTCGTCTTTGGGAGAGTGCCTCTTCCTATTAAAGAAGAGAACCACCAAATTGGGTTGCAAGAATTTCAATTCCGATTGGAAAATCCTTTTGGCTTCCACCGTGGACGATCACATCGCCAAAGAGCTCGGATATCGTTATCCGAATCACGTTTGCTATACGGACGATCCCAACAAAGGCGAACTCAAGCTAGCCTTGATCGTAAAGCCCAAAAAGAAAGAAGAAAAAGAAGATTTGGGCATCAAGAAAGTGGCTTCCAAGACCGCTTCATTCGCCAAAGCTTTGCCTTCCGGGGCCTTCGAAAACATCGACGAAGACGACGTTCCGGAATATTTCGGAAACTCGGACTTCAAACCATTTATCCAAAAGAACGTCGTCCACGTCTCCAATGAAACGAAAATCGAAAAGATCGAGGAGCAAATGGAAGAATTCGCGCTTTCCGACGACTTCTTCGATATGGACGAATTTCCGATAAATGAGCCGGAAACCGATTCGTATTTGCCATCAGCGAACGACGAGCCGGAAATCCCGGCCCACTGGCATTGCCATCTATGCGGAAAGAAAAAGCTTTATAGCGGAGAGCCCGCCGAAATAGTGGAGCTATCCAGCGGAAAAGTCGTGTACCTGTGCGCCAAACACAGAGGAAAGATGTAAAAAATATCCCTTCATTATGAAGGGATTTTCAATAACTTATTTAACCGATTTCGAGGTGAAGTTTCCGTATATTTGATTAACGGGCGTGGTCTCGATGAAGGCTTTCGGATCTTCTTTTCTGACGATATTGACGACCCTTTGGACTTCGTAATAGGAAACGACCATGGTGAAGACGTATTTGTCGCGTCCGGAATAAACGCCTTTGCCGCTGGTCACGGTAACGCCGTGAGGAACGCAATCAAGCAGCAAATCGCCCAAGGTTTCCGTTTCGGTGGTGATCTCCAATTTGACCTTTTTGTTGCGTTTGTTGATCGTATCCACCACCAGCATGCAAGTAAGCAAATAGACTAGGGAGTACAACATTTTGCAAAGTTGGGGATAAGCGGCGGTGAAATCGAAATTGAGTTGGACCAAGGTCAAGAAAGTGAACAAAACCAAATTCGTGGCGTTGATCATGAAGCCATATATGCCAGTCGAAGTGGAACGTTTCAAAGACACGGCATAAGCCACGATGTCCACGCCTCCGGTCGAAGTGTCCATCCTAAAGACTATCGCCGAAGACAATCCGATGAATATGCCGCCGAAGATGGCTCTTCCAAGCAATCCGCCGCCGGATTCGGCGACGAAATTTATGACATATTGGAGCTCGGGGATCATGTTGACGTTTATGAGTTTTACGAAAATCGAAGACTCAATGACGTTAATGACCGTGAAAATGGCGAATTGCCTGCCGATTTTAAGCCAGGCGACGATGACGAGAGGTATGTTGATGATGAAATAAATGATCGATATGGCAAGGTGGCTGTCCGTGATCTGCATGCCGCAGAGTCTGAGAATCAAAACCACCGTTTGGGACAACCCCGAAACGCCGCCCGAGACGATGATGTCGGAAACGCCGTTGACATCGACTATATCCAAGAAAACCGAGAAGCCGGTCGCGAAAAAGAAAGCGGAAACGGTCGAGATTATCAATATCCAAGTCCAATGAAGGAGGTTTTTGCAGAACGGGTGATCGTAAAGCCAATTTCGTATTTTGCTTTTGGTGCGTTTGATTCTTACCTTGAAATGCATGGCGACATTATAGACCTTTTCTTTGGCCAATAAAACGATATTGAGAGCTTGTCATTATAAATGACTTGTTGCCACATATTTCCATCGGTGCTATGATACAAACGCTCTAAATTTTGTTATTGCACAATTGTGCGCAATTGGAGGCAAATCGATGATTGTATTGAAAGCTATTGGCGCCTTCTTCGTGAAAGTCTGGCGCTGGATTAAAGAAACCGCTTGGGTCCAACCTTTGCTTATCGTTGGCGCCATCTTCGCGGTCATCTTCTCCATTCCTTATATAACCGACTGGGTTAACAGCTGGGGATACGGCGCGGCCGGAACCTTCTTCAATTCCCAAAAGCAGTCCCTTGAAGGACAAGTCGCTTCCGGAGAAGACGGAGACGAAACCAAAGCCGATATCATCATCGATGATATCTGGGAAAACACCCAAAAGGCCTATGAAGGGCAAACCTTGAGCGACGAAGAAGTCAGCAAATACGGCAGAAAGTTCTATTTGATCTTCACCGCCGACGATTGCTCTGGCTGCACCTCCGCCGAAGAAGGGTTCGATGCCCTCGACGAGAACTG
The DNA here is from genome assembly GCA_963647095.1 of Oscillospiraceae bacterium. Classification (GTDB taxonomy): domain Bacteria; phylum Bacillota_I; class Bacilli_A; order RFN20; family CAG-826; genus UBA4951. Next base: position 4,937 of record CAVIYC010000026.1, read on the forward strand.
GGGAGACATCTTGGTCCCTGAAGACTACGACTCCTACAAGTCCATGCCGTTCTATACCATCAACACTTCCGAAACTTCTTCAAACGACGACGATTATGAAGAGCCGGCCGGATACAACGACAAAGCCTTCTATCGTTTCTTGGACAAGCACATGGATTTCTTCAACGAAACCGGTTCTAAATTGGAAGAGGCCCCTTATAAGAACAACGCTTCGGTAAGCGACACTTCCTACGATAATTATTCCGCTCCGAAGTTTGCGGACTTCACCGCTCCGACCATTCTCTTGATCGACTATACCGACGCGGCCATCACCGCTGGACGCGGCGGCGTCTCCGAAGTCCTCTTCGGCGTCTCCGGAACCACCGATTTGGACAGAGCCAAACAGCTCTTGCAGATGTGGGACCATATGACCACGAGGACCAACAATCCCTTCGGCGCCAACTACATCGCCTAATATCAAACCAAAAAACCTCCCAAACGATTCGGGAGGTTTTCTTTATGTCTCTTATTCTTTGTCTTTCAATGAGGCCATCACCTTTTGCTCGTGGTTTATTATCGCCTCGATCTGAACGCCATAGATGTTTCTCATGGCCAAATATCTCTTCCTCTCGTTTTCGGGAACGTGGGATAGATATAAGGCGCAGAATATCTTTTCCAATCTTATGAACGATTCGTATACATTAAGAATGGTGAGATGATGGAAATATTCTTTGCGGCTATAGATGAGCAATGGCGAGGAATGGGCTATTTCCGAAGACATTTCGTATATCTTTGATTTCCCCTTCAATCCGGCGACGCGTTCTACCCCGTCGCGGAAATTGAGTTTGAAATCCTCGAATTTGTCCAATTCCGGCACGTCGTATAGCCAGCCATATTCGATGAAACGCTTGGTATCTTTGGACTTCAATCCATGGGCGTGCATCTCTTCTTTGATGGTGACGAACAAGGCGTCCCCTTCCTCTTTGGGAAGGACGTTCCTGAAGGCCAAGGCGTATTGCATATGCTTCAGATAGCTTTTGATCACCGGCTCGCCATAAGAGACCAATACGATCAAAATGCATTCGTTCTCGTGCAAAGTCCTCCAAGTGGAGAAGGCTTCCGTGTCGAATCCGTCGGTTAAAAGATCTATGACGCATTTGGCCATGGAAAAGCCTTTTTTCATCACGTCCACCAAAAGGGTTTTGCTCGGATCCCCGGAAGGGTATTTGTCCAACATCGACAAGATGAAATTGAGATATAAGCTTATGGTCGATATCTCGGGGAGGTATTTGTTGGCGTATTTGGCATCCTGCCAGGAAAGGTGCTCGTTGGTGTAATATTTGTCCACGGCCGTGGATAATACCCTGTTCTCCAATTCCTCGTTCTTTAGGAACTGGGCGGGGAAAAGGGAACTATACAAAGCCAATTCATTGACCACGTAAAGGATTAGCTTCACGTGGTTGATTTGATAGCCGTTTAGCAATGGGGCGGAATCGTTTAGGCTTTTTATCCCTTCCAAGGCGTCTACGTAGCATTTGTATAAGAAAGCCTTATCGATGCTTTGGGGGACTTTCAAAGCCTCGAGCAGCTTTTCGAATTGTTTCTCGCTGATCTTTTCCATCATTCATCCACTTTGAACATTCTGGTGGCTTCCACCGCTTTTCTCCATCCCTTGGACAAGCGTTCGGCTTCTTCTTTCTCCATCTTCGGAGTGAAGACCTTGTCGATGATTATCTGCTTGGAGATGGATTCCAAACTCTTCCAGAAGCCAGAACCCAATCCGGCGAGGTATCCGGCTCCCAAAGCCGTGGTTTCGACTTGGGTCGGAACGCGGACTTCGCAACGGAGGATATCGGACTGGAATTGTAAGAGCAAATCGTTTTTGGAGGCTCCGCCGTCGACTTTCAAGATCGTGAGATCCAAGCCGGAATCCTGCTTCATCGCGTCGAAAACGTCCTTGCTTTGATAAGCGATGGAATAGATGGCGGCTCTGGTGATGTTGTGTCTGTCGACGCCTCTGGTCAGCCCAAAGATGGCCCCTCTGGCATCGTCATCCCAATAAGGGGTGCCCAATCCCACGAATGCCGGGACGAAATAGACTCCGCCGGTATCCGGGCGCTTTTCGGCGTAATAAGAAGAATCCGCGGCGTCTTCGATCCAACGGGTTTGGTCTCTGACCCATTGAATGACCGCCCCGCCGATAAAGACCGAGCCTTCCAAAGCGTAGGTGGTCTTGCCCTTTAAGGTCCAGGCCACGGTCGAAAGCAATCCGTTTTTGGATTTGACGACCTTGTTGCCGGTATTCATGAGCATGAAGCATCCGGTGCCGTAGGTATTCTTGGAATCGCCTTCCTTGAAGCAGCATTGGCCAAACAAAGCGGCCTGCTGGTCGCCGGCCACGCCGTGGATATGGACGTCGCAATCGAAGAATTTGGCTTCTCCGAAATCCGCGTCGTTGTCTTTGACTTCCGGCAAAATGGCTTTCGGGATATTCCATAAGGAGAGCAATTCGTCGTCCCATTTCATATCGTGGATGTTATAAAGCATCGTACGGGAGGCGTTGGAGCAATCGGTGAAATGGTTGCCTTTGGTCAATTTGTAGATTATCCAGCTATCGATGGTTCCGAAGCAAAGATCGCCGTTTTCGGCGGCTTCTTGGGCCCCTCCGACGTTATCCAAGATGAAACGGATCTTCGAGGCGGAGAAATAGGGATTGATCCTAAGCCCGGTCTTTTCGGCGATGAAATCGGTCTTGCTTTCCATTTGGTCGCACAAAGGCTGGGTCTGCTTGGATTGCCAGACGATGGCGTTGTAAATGGCCTTGCCGGTCTCTTTTTCCCAAACGATGGTGGTTTCTCTCTGGTTGGTGATGCCGATGGCGGCGATTTCCTCCCAGCTGGAGTTGGAGAGAATCAGCAATTCGTTGATGACGTCCACCACCGAAATCCAGATTCTTTCCGGATCTTGCTCAACCCAACCCGGATGGGGGTAGAAGCATTCGACCGGACGCTGGGCGATGTATTTCCCGCGACCCTTGTCGTCGATCAATATGGCGCGGGTGGAAGTCGTGCCTTGGTCGATTGAAAGAACATATTTTTTCATGTTTTTCTCCTGTTTTTATTTTTTCTTGCCCCTTGAAGACAAGAATAGTTCGATTTGATCCGGATCCTTGATTATGTCTTTGCTCAAGCAATCTGCGCCTTTGGGGGTAATGAGCAAATCATCCTCGATGCGAATGCCGATTCCCCTATCTTCCATATAAAGTCCCGGCTCGTTGGAAATCACCATGCCCGGCTCCAAAGGAATGTCTTTGTAAGAGCGATCCAACGGGGCGTTATAAGGGTCATGGGTGTCCAAGCCGATCAAATGGGATACGCCATGGAAGAAATATTCGGATATGTCCTCTTCCTTTTTGATGAAGCCGGCCTTTAGGCATTCTTTGGCCAAGAAGTCGACGGTCAGTCTGTCCAATTCTTTGATGGTCATGCCGGGTTTGGCGAACGAGGCGACCATCTCGTTGCAGCGCAAAACGATGTCATAGGCGATTCTTTGCTCTTTGGTGAATTTGCCGTTGGCAGGCAAGGTGCGGGTGACGTCCGCGCAATAATATCCGTGCCTGGCGCCCAAATCCATCAAAACCAAATCGCCGTCGTGGACGATGTCCATCGGGGTGGGGTAATGCAAACAAGTGCCGTGCATTCCCGAAGCCATGATGGTCGGGAAAGAAAGGCCTTGGTAGCCGTTGTCGTCGTTGATGGCCCTTAAGAATTCGTCGGCCAATTCGTATTCTCTGACGCCTGGGCGCATCTTGTTCCAAACGGCCATCAAGCCGATTTTGGTCGATGATATGGCGCTTCTCAATTCGGAGATTTCCCTATTGGATTTCTTTAAGCGAAGGGCAGTGACATACGAATAAATATCGTCGATTTTCAATCCTGGGTATTTTTCGTTCAATTTGCGTTTATAAGTCCTAGTCGATTCTTCGTCGGCGATTTTGATCTCCCTATCCAAATCGAGATAAAGGGTTTTTATTTCGCCATATTCGCGT
>CAVIYC010000027.1:0-2676 GCA_963647095.1 Oscillospiraceae bacterium
GGCGGAGGCATACCAAACGACAAACATTTCAAAGCCATCCAAACCGGCGGGCCTTCGGGCGGATGTTTGACCGAAAGGGATTTGGACGTGCCCATCGATTACGATTCTTTGGTGGCCAAAGGCTCGATGATGGGATCGGGCGGAGCCATCGTCATGGACGAAGATAACTGCATGGTTGACGTGGCTTCTTTCTATATGGATTTCATTTGCCATGAATCGTGTGGGAAATGCTCCCATTGCCGCATAGGCACCAAGAGACTTTCGGAGATGCTTCATTCCGTCATAAACGGAAAAGCGACCGAACAGACTTTGAAAGACATGAAATATTTGGCCGGAGTAATCAAAGATGGCGCGTTGTGCGCTTTGGGGCAGACCGCGGCCAATCCTATTTTGTCGACCATGGCCAATTTCCCCGAGGAATACGAGGCTCACATAAAAGATAAGCAGTGTCCGGCGCATGTTTGCAAGAATCTCATTTCGTACCATATCGATCCGAATAAGTGCAAGAAGTGCTCCAAATGCGCGAGATCTTGTCCGGCGAACTGCATTAGCGGGGAGCCTGGAAAGGTCGCTTACATGATCGATCAAGCCAAATGCCTTAAGTGCGGAACCTGCATGGAAAATTGCTTCTTCCATGCCATAGAGAAACGTTAGGAGGGAAAAAGATGGGAAACGTCAACATCAACATAGAAGGACGCGTATATAGCGTGCCCGATGATCAAACCATTCTCTCCGCGGCGAGGATGCTAGGCTATAACATTCCGACACTTTGCTATTGGAAAGAACAACAAAATTCCTTGGCCAGCTGCCGCGTTTGCTTGGTTGAATTGCGCACCGCAACAAGCTCTAGATTGGTGGCCAGCTGCGTTTATCCGGTCACCGATTGCCAAGCCGAGAAGGGCTTTGAGGTGCATATCGCTTCGCCCAAAGCCGTAAATGCCAGAAGAACGTCGGTGGAATTGCTTTTGAGCAACCATTCCAAAGATTGCCAGACTTGCGTCAAAAACGGCCGTTGCGAGTTATTGCACGTCGCTGATTTAGTCGGCGCCAGAGACCATCAATTCGAGGGTTCGAAGACTCCGACTTATTACGATGACGTCGCTCCCGGAATAATAAGGGACACCAGCAAGTGCATTCTTTGCGGAAGGTGCGTCGAACGTTGCAAAGCAGCGCAAGGCATCGGGGTGTTGGGATTCCAGTATCGCGGTTTTTCGACAATCGTGGGCCCAGCCTTCAACCGCTCGTTTGCCACCTCGCCTTGCATTCAATGTGGACAATGCATCGAAGTTTGCCCGACGGGCGCTTTAAGCGAGCACCGAGAAATCAATTTGGTGGACGAAGCCATAATGAACGGCAAATACGTGGTGGTTCAGACCGCTCCGGCGGTAAGGGCCGCGATCGCCGAAGAATTCGGGCATAAAATCGGCGAAGAAAACGGCACGGGAAAAATGGTCGCCGCTTTGCATCGTTTGGGCTTCAAACGCGTTTTCGACACCAATTTCGCCGCCGATTTGACCATCATGGAAGAATCTCAGGAATTGATAAACAGAATCAAATCGAAAGGAATCCTTCCCCAGATCACTTCTTGTTCCCCGGGATGGATAAATTACCTCGAATATTTTTACAAAGACTTGATACCTCACGTCTCGACCTGCAAATCCCCGCATGAGATGGAAGGCGCGATCATCAAAAGCTATTTTGCCAAAACCCATAACCTCAAACCCGAAGATATCTTCGTGGTGTCGATAATGCCTTGCATCGCCAAAAAAGGCGAGGCCAAGCGCAAAGAAAATAGGGCAGTGGACAAACTGCCGGACGTAGACGCCGTCTTGACCACTCGCGAACTAGCCGTTCTCATAAAGAGAGCCGGCCTTCTTTGGGACGAACTTCCGGAAGAAGATTTCGACCAGGATTTGCTGGGGCAATATTCCGGGGCCGGAGTCATCTTCGGCGTCACCGGCGGAGTCATGGAGGCGGCGTTGCGTACCGCTTATCATACTTTGACCGGCAAGGAATATGGGCCAATCGAATTCACGGCAGTCAGAGGCTTAGATGGAGTGAAAGAAGCCGAAGTCGACATAGATGGAACGGTTTTGAAAGTTGCCATTACTTCCGGAATGAGAAACGCCAAGCCTTTGTTGGATGAAATAAGAGCGGGCAAATCCCCATATGCTTTCATCGAAGTCATGGGTTGCCCGGGAGGATGCATAAACGGTGGCGGTCAGCCATTCGTAAAGCCCAATCTTTTGGCTGGGAAGGAAGTCGCCCACATTCTGGACAATTATTGCGAAAAGAGAGCGAATATCCTTTATGGCATCGACGAGAAGTCAACCATCAGGCAATCTCACAACAATCCGGATATCAAAGCTTTGTACGATAATTTCTTGGGAGAGCCTTGCGGCGGGATCTCGGAGAATCTGTTGCATACGCATTATCGCAAAGATCGCGAAAAATACCCTGAGAAATAAGAATTTGGCCCAAAAAATAAAATAACGCCACTTCCTATGCGTTTTGTTGCAAAGTCACATATGCGCTTGGTTGGTGGCGTTATTTGCTTTTGGCTAAATCGATAAGCCGATTGTTTTCCTTTTTTAAGTTCCCTTTGGATATTTGCTTGGACAAATGCCTTGATAAGGTTTCCCTTTCTACGTTCAGCTCTTTGGCTAAGTCTGAAAC
>CAVIYC010000027.1:2686-8746 GCA_963647095.1 Oscillospiraceae bacterium
CCTTTATGCAAAAAAAGCATATACGAAAGCCTTTCTTCCAAAGAGGAGAAGGACAATATCTTTATTTTTTCATTCAGCCTAAATGCGGAGTTGGCGGACAAGGACAAATATTCTTTCAAAAAGAGCTTATTTTGCGAGCAAAGGGTCAATAAATCCGCCTCGTTGATGAAATAGATTTCTGAATCGGAGGTGGAAATAACGTTGCCTTTGTAATTGGATTCTTCGGAAAAGAGCAGATTGTTTCCAAACATCATTCCTGGCTCAACGGTGTTAAAGATTGTTTCTTTGCCTTCGAATGTATATGAAGAAATGACCAACGATCCTTTTTTGAGTATTCCAACCAATTTGCAGGCTTCGCCTTCATGGAAAATTATCTCGTTCTTTTTGGCTTTCGTTTTCTTAAAGAAAAGCAGATCTTTTTCCGTTAACGTGTTCAATATCTGTGACATATGTCACATAAATTATATGGGTTCGCAAGTATAATGGCAACGAGGTACGAATATGAAAAAACACTATGCTTTGGCTTTGTTGCCCTTATTGTTATTAAGCTCTTGCGACGCGGATGAGAAATTGAACGTCACCGTCGCTTCGCCAAATGGCGCCCCCGCCATTTCCCTTTATGAATATTTGGGAGATCAAAATTGCGAGATTTCCAACGCCCAAACCGTTAGCTCTTATATGCAGTCCGGGAACAAGGATGTCGTCATTCTTCCGACCAACGCCGGAGTGAAGATGATCCAAAAGAACGACGCCCCATACAAATTGGCGGCCACAGTCACCTTTGGAAACTTCTTTTTGGCTTCGACCGGCAACGATGAGAACGCCACCTTGGACAAAGACGATTATGTCGTGGTTTTCCAACAGAATTCGATCCCCGACCAATTGTTCAAATATGTATATGGCTCGGATTTTGCCAATGTCCATTATGTCGCGGATGCCAGCGCGGCGGCCAGAGTCTTGATCAGCGGCAAGAACGAATCGGATTCCAATTCCGACGCGGACTATGTTTTGGTGGCTCAGCCGTCTTTGTCTTCCGCTTTGTCGCAAAATAATAAGGCAGCCGTCCATTCCGACGTTCAGAGCCTTTATGCCCAAAAAAGCGGCGGCAAGAAAATCATGCAGGCTTCGATATTTATCAACAATTCCTTAAGCAACAAAAAAGCCAAGGATTTCTTGGAAGAGATTGAAGACGACGTCGAGGATTTGCTGGAAGATCCTTCTTCTTTGGACGAGGCCTTGCTGGAATCGAAATTGGAAAATGAAGTCATCGCTTCCAAAATCGGAGACCCGTCTACCATCAAATATTTGATCGCGAACAACAATCAAATCGGAATCGGATATGCGAATGCCTACATAAACAAATCCAGCATCGATTCCTTCTTGGCTACCTTGGGTCAAGAAGCCACTACGGACGATATATATTTCAGATGAGAGAAAAAGCGAAAAAGGTTCTATTGAATAACGTAAGTTTCTATATTTACGGAATCTTTTTCGTATTTTTGATCTGGTGGATCGTTTCATATATCGTCGGAGGCGGCGGTTTCGCCTTCCCTAGTCCCTTAAACACTTTCAAAGAATTCTTCAACTTATTGGGTGGGGTCTATATTTGGAAATCGATAGGGATGTCGTTATTTAGGACTTTGATAGGGTTCTTGATAGCGTTTTTCACTTCTCTTGTTTTTGGGTTTTTGATTGGCGCGAACAAAAAGGCCCAAGCTTTTTTAAAGCCGTTGCTCACGGTGCTGAAAAGCGCTCCGACCGCCGCATTCGTATTTTTGTTTTTGCTTCTTTTGGGCAGCGAATACGCCCCGATAGCCATTGCCGTGTTGCTATCGTTTCCGATATTGTACGAATCCATAATCGGCGGGATGAATTCCCTTCCCGAAGACGTGGAGATGGCCATGCGTTTGGACTCTGGACGTAAAGTAAGCAATTTCTTCAAAGTGCGTTTGCCTATTGCCTTGCCTTATTTGATGGTGGGGTTGGCTTCGTCTTTCGCCCTTTCGTTAAAGACCACGATCATGGCGGAAATCATTACCGGAAGTACCTCTTATGGCCTTGGCTCGGCCATAAATTATTATCGAATGATGAATCCCGGAGACATGACTCCGATATTCGCAATAGCCTTAATCGCATTTTTTTTGATAATGTTTTTCGACTTGTTGGGCCATATCATCAAGCGGATTTTCACGCGATAATCAATCGGTGTTTCGGGTGAATATCAATTCACTAACATCAAAGATGTTTTTTATATCAAAATCGCATGGCTAATGTAAGCGGTTCTTTCTTTTATGAAAGAAGAATTAAAGTGTATACTTTCCACGAAAAAAGAGAGGGTTTTTCAGCATGTCTGATATCAAGAAAACATTCCAGTCGGTCGACGGCAACACCGCGGCCGGACAAGAAAGCTATTACTTCACCGAAGTAGCGGCCATCTTCCCCATCACCCCGTCATCCCCGATGGCCGAATTGGTGGACGTCATGGCTTCCAAAAAAGAAAAGAACTTCTTTGACTCCACGGTCAAAGTAGTCGAGATGCAATCCGAGGCTGGCGCTTCGGGCGCCGTCCATGGAGCTTTGCAAGGCGGAGCGTTGGCTACCACCTACACCGCTTCCCAAGGCTTATTGCTCATGATCCCGAATATCTACAAGTGGGTCGGAGAAGAACTTCCGGCCGTCTTGCACGTTTCGGCCAGAAGCTTGGCCAATCACGCTTTGTCGATCTTTGGCGACCATCAAGACATTTATGCCTGCCGCCAGACCGGAGCGACCATGATTTGCGCCGGCTCGGTGCAAGAAATCGCCGATTTGGCCCCCGTGGCCCATTTGACCGCCATCGATTCTTCCTTGCCGGTCATCCACTTCTTCGATGGCTTCCGCACTTCCCACGAAGTCCAGAACGTCGAATTCGTCGATAAGGAAGAATGGAAGAAATTGCTTCCGATGGATAAAGTCGAGAAATTCAGAGCTTTGGCTCTCAATCCTCACACCCATGCCGTCACCAGAGGCGGCGCGGAAAACGACGACGTCTATTTCCAAGCCTGCGAAGCTCAGAACTTGGAGCATGAAGCCGTCATCGAATACGCTTCCAAATATTTCAAAGAAGCCACTCGCTTGACCGGCAGAGAATACGCCCCGTTCGTTTATTATGGCGCCAAAGACGCCACCAAGGTCATCGTGGCCATGGGCTCCGTTACCGAAACGGCCGGAGAAGTCGTCGACGCTTTGAACGCCAAAGGTGAAAAGGTCGGCTTGGTCAAAGTCCATCTCTATCGCCCGTTCAGCGCCAAGCTCTTGTCTTCCGTGATCCCCGCTTCGGTCAAACAGATCGCGGTTTTGGATCGCACCAAAGAAGCCGGCGCCACTGGCGAACCTCTCTATTTGGACGTTCTCGCCGCTTTGTCTCAAGAAGGCAGAGGCGACATCGAAGTTTTGGGCGGACGTTATGGCTTGTCTTCCAAAGACACCCAGCCGAAAGACGTCAAGGCCGTCTATGACCATTTGTCCAACTCGAATCGTTGGAATTCCTTCACCATCGGCATCAACGACGACGTTACCAAACTCTCCTTGCCGACCGATGATAGCTTCCATATCGAGCAGAATTACACTTCTTGCTTGTTCTACGGATTGGGAAGCGACGGCACGGTTTCCGCCAACAAGAGCTCCATCAAAATCATCGGCGATGCCACCCATCAATACGCTCAGGCCTATTTCCAATATGACTCCCGCAAATCCGGCGGCGTCACCCGCTCCCATTTGCGTTTCGGAAAAGACCCCATCCATTCCGAATATTACGTCAAGAACGCGGACTTCATCTCCTGCTCTCTCGACACTTATATCTTCCGCTTCGACATCATCAATAACCTCAAAGTCGGCGGAACGTTCTTATTGAACACCGACATGGACGAGAAGACCTTGATCGCTTCCATGCCTAACCGCATGAAGCATCTCTTGGCCGAACGCAAAGCCAAATTCTATGTCATCGACGCCAACAAGATCGCCGAAGAAATCGGCTTGGGACGTCGCACCAACACCGTTCTCCAAAGCTCTTTCTTCAAGCTCAACGAGCAAATCATGCCTTATGACGAAGCTCAGAAATGGATGAAGAAATTCGCTTTGAAATCCTATGCCAAGAAAGGCCAAGCTATCGTTGATTTGAACTACAAAGCCATCGATGGCGGCGCCGAAGGCTTAAAGGAAATCAAAGTCGACCCGAAATGGATCGAATTGCCGGTCTTTAGAAAGAAATCCGAAACCGGAGACGAATACTTCGACGACTATTACAACGTCATCGGAAACTTGGACGGAGACGATATCCCGACCTCTACCTTCCGCAAATTCGAGCTCAGTTCCGGCACGATGAACCCCAACGTCACCTTCTACGACAAGCGCGAAATCGCGGCCATGGTTCCTCAATGGAATTCGGCTTATTGCATCGAATGCAACCAGTGTGCCTTCGTTTGCCCCCATGCCACCATCCGTCCGTTCTTGCTTGACGAGAAAGAAGTCGAAAACGCTCCGGAAATCGTCAAATCCGATTTGAAGAACGCCTTGGGCGGACCTTCCGTCGCCGGACTCAAATACCGCATCCAAGTCTCTCCGAAGAACTGCGTCGGATGCGGCTTGTGCGTTTCCGAATGCTTGGGCAACCAGACCGCCAAGAAGCTCGGCAACGACCACTTCGCTTTGAAGATGGTCGAAGCCAAATCCCAATTCGATCAAGAAGAGGGCGCCGATTATCTCTATAAGCACACCAAATACAAGGGAGACAAATTCCCTCTTACCACGGTTAAGGGCGTTAGCTTCCTTATGCCTTATATGGAAGTTTCCGGCGCTTGCGCTGGATGTGGAGAAACCCCGTATTATCGCTTGACCACCCAGCTCTTTGGCAAGGACATGCTCGTCGCCAACGCTACCGGCTGCTCTTCCATCTATTGCGGTTCCACTCCGTTGACCCCGTTTGTCAGAGATGACAACGGCAATGGTCCGGCTTGGGCCAACTCCTTGTTCGAGGACAACGCCGAATTCGGCTTTGGCATGAGAATCGCGACCGATTACAAACTCACCCAAATCGTCAGAATCCTTTCCAAGGCCGTCGAAGCCGACGATGTCGAAGAAGGACTCAAAGATTTGGCCAACCAATATTTATCCAACGTCAAGAACCGCGAATTCATAAGAACCATCGTCGATGATTTGATCAATGCGGTCAAAGCCAGCAAGAACGACGAAGTCAAAGAATTGCTCGAATACGAACGCGATTTGGTCGACAAGTCCGTTTGGATAGTCGGCGGAGACGGCTGGTCTTACGATATCGGCTATGGCGGATTGGATCACGTCTTGGCCAACGAAGCCGACGTCAACGTCTTGGTCTTGGACACCGAGCTTTATTCCAACACCGGCGGCCAGGCCTCCAAGTCCTCTCAGACCGGTTCCATCAACAAATTCACCGCGTCCGGCAAGAAAGAAGCCAAGAAGAATTTAGCTTTGCTCGCCATGTCTTATGGACATGTCTATGTCGCTCAGATCGCCCTCGGCGCCAATCCCGCCAAGGCCATCCAAGCCCTCAAAGAAGCCGAATCTTATGACGGACCGTCCTTGATCATCTGCTACTGCCCTTGCATCAACCACGGCATCAAAGGCGGCTTGAGCAATTCCATCTTGGAAGAAAAGCAAGCCGTCGAATGCGGATACTTCCAGACCTTCAGATACGATCCTCGCAAGGTCAAAGAAGGAAAACCTGGATTGGAGATGGATTGCAAAGATCCCGATTGGTCCAAATTCCGCGACTTCTTGATGCATCAAACCCGTTTCGCCCAATTGCCAATCGTCAATCCGGACGAAGCGGAAGCCTTGCTTGATAAGTGCGAGAAGTACGCCAAGGATCGTTTGGAAGCCGTGAAGAAATTCGGGCTTTAATCCGATAATTTAATGAAGACAGGGCGATTGCTCTGTCTTTTTTCTTTTTTTGTTAGCGTTGGGCTTTTGCGATTTTTCCATTCTAGATCCGCGATGATTTAGCCATGTCAAAAGGTGGCGATTTTGCGATGAAAATCGCTGATT
>CAVIYC010000028.1:0-8465 GCA_963647095.1 Oscillospiraceae bacterium
GAACGTAATCCACCGAATTGAAGGTCGGCTCGCCTATGCCCACCCTAATCCTTTTGATGTTTTGGGTTCCCATCCTTGAAATGATGGATTTCATGCCGTTGTGGCCTCCGTCGCTTCCGCCGGGACGCAGACGGATGGAACCTTCGGGAATGGCCATCTCGTCGTAAACGATGACGATATCATCCGGATCGATATGGTAATACGCCGCCAAAGGCTGGACGCATTCTCCCGACAGATTCATGTAAGTCAAAGGCTTGCAGATGATTATCGGTTCGGAGAAAGCGGGGTTTCTGACTATTTCGTATTCGCCTTTGAAATCGGACTTGGAAAAATTGACGCCAATGTAATCGGCGAACTTATCCATTACGATCCAACCCATGTTATGACGGGTTTTCTCGTATTCCTTTCCCGGATTTCCCAAACCTACGAAAAGCTTCATGCCTTAGCCTCTTCCGACAACGTCTTAATAATGGATACGACCTTGTCGACCTTTTGCTGATCATATACGTCGATGGGTCTCTCGATGATGTCTAAAATGCTCGCTTCTCCGGCGGTTAGGCTTGGATCAGACTCCAATTTGGCCAGAGAAGCCTTCATCATGAGCTTATTCATCGCATTCAATTTGCTGTAATCGAACGAGCCTTGGAATTGATAGAAACGAAGGTGGTACAAATCCAAGATGTTTTGGTTTATCAAGCTCTTCCTGGTGTCGGGGGTTGGGTAACCCATCCCAACGCCGATAACGATGACGTCCTTGCCATCTAATTCGTTGTCCCAATGGGCGAGGAAATCATTCAAGCCTTTGATGTTTCCGCCCATGATCCAACCGCCATAAACGACGATGTCGTAATCGGAAGCTTTCTTCCATTTGAATTTCTTAAGAGGCATGACGTCCGCCGAGACGGCAGAGGCGATGTCCTCGCAATATTTTTTGGTGTTGCCCGTGTTGGACGTATATAAAATCAGCGTTTTCTTCATGCCGTTAGTTTACTCTTTTCCCTTCTAAGGAAAAAGAAGAAGTGGATTTCATCCATTCTTGTGTATTATATAACGCATGACAGTCAAAAAATTCTTCTCCAAATTCTCTAGGGGCGCGGCCATGGGATTGGGCATGGCCATTCCGGGAGTCAGCGCCGGGACCATCGCCGTTATCGTTGGCATTTATGACGAATTAATCGACGCCTTCGCGTCTTTAAGAAAGAACTTCAAAAAGTCTTTCATGACCATTTTGCCCATCGCTTTGGGATTGGCCATCGCCTCGGTTTTGCTGCTAATCGGCATCCATTATTGCTATGACAAGGCGGAATACGTCATTTCCTGCATATTCGCCGGATTGGTCATCGGAACCAGCCCCATAATCGCCAGAGAAGCCAAATTGAAAGAAGTCTCCGCCAAGAAAATAATCCTTATCGTCGTCGGATTCATCGTCGCGGCCGGAATAGGAATCGGCTCTTGCATGGTCAAGATGTATGGGCATTTAGATTTCGGAACGGAATTCATCAACGGCGTTTGGTGGACTTATCCGGTTTGTTTGATAGCGGGGTTCGTCGCCATGAGCGCCTGCGTCATCCCTGGGATATCCGGCTCGATGTGCTTGTTCATGGTCGGATTGTACAACCCTTTGATTTCCATAGTCGTCGGAGAGAATTCCATATTCCGCAACCACGATAGGACTTGGTCCGGCATCGGATTGATCGTTTGCACGGCCGTCGGAATAATCTGCGGCGTAATATTCGCCTCCAAGGTCATGAAGAAAGCCTTGGCCAAGACCAGAGACGGCACCTTTTCCTTGGTTTATGGCTTCGTTTTGGGATCCATCGTTTGTTTGTTCGCCAACCAATCCCTCATCAACGAAGAAAACGTCTGGGCTTATCAAAGGACTCCTACCTGGGGTTGGATCGTCGGCAGCGTTCTCTTAGTCGCCGTAACCATCGCTTCGTATTTTTTGATAGCCAGAAAATCAAAACAAGCCGCTGACAAAAAAGAAGAAACCGAAAACCAATAATTTCAGTCGCTTAATATTTTATTATCGTCTCTTTTCGTCAATTAAAACTTGACATTTTTTCTCGCCTTCAAAAAATATAGGCGGATTGGAGGCAAAAGCATATGCCAAGAACTGAAAAGCAAAACCAAGCCATTCGCGACAAAAGAAAGAACAAAATAACCCAAGAGGGCATCAAATTGATATCCATGCGCGGCCTTAACGAAGTCGTCATCGACGATATCGCCAAGGAAGTCGGATGTTCCCACGGCCTTTTCTATCATTATTACAAGAAGACCGAGGACTTATACGCCGAGATCCCGAAGTTCATGATGGAATCCAAAAAAATTAGGCCGTACGTCGACAAATATTTGGTTATCAACGACATGAAGCCAGACGAAGCCATCAAACACATCGCCAAGGAATTCGAAGAACTCCCTTCTTATCCAAAGCTCGCTCTATATACCGCCGACATCATCTTCACTTCCACCTATTCCCTGAAGGATTTCGGCTACTACGATTTCTTCGTCAATCTCTTTAAGAGAGGCCAAGAAGAAGGAACCATCAAAGACGGCGACCCAGAAGCCATGTTGCTGATATTCATGGACGTCGTGGACGGATACGTAACCCGCGCCATCAAGATGGGCCCGGAAGCCAAAAAGATGCCCGCCAATTTGTTCGCCGGGATATTCTTGAAATAAGGTCATTCGTTTTTCTTTAGAAAAGAAAACGATGAAACCGCTATCTAAAGCCCATTAATATTCTATAAGAATATTCAGTGTCAAAAATCATATTAAAAACGGCCCTTTATTCTATAAAGAGCCTTTTTTGGTTGTTATAATCTCCACGTCGGGCGTTTTAAAACGCCTTAGTCATTGTTTTATCTAGGAGAAAAAAATGGCAGAAAAGAAATATGTCTACTCCTTCAAGGAAGGCCATGAAGCGAAACTTGGCAAAGAAATCCTTGGCGGAAAAGGCTTCGGTTTGGCCGAAATGACCGCCGCTGGCATCAACATCCCAGCCGGTTTCACCGTAACCACCGAAGCTTGCACTCTCTACTATGAGAGCGGAAAGCAGATCCCCGATTATGTTTGGAACGATGTCGTCGAACACGTCCACCAAATCGAAAAGCACTATGGAAAATCCTTTGGCGGCGGAAAGGGCGTCCCTCTTCTCGTCTCCGTCCGTTCCGGTGCCCGTATGTCCATGCCTGGCATGATGGATACCATCTTGAACCTCGGCTTGAACGACAAAACCGTCCTTGAATTGGCCGAAGCCTCCGGCAACGAAAGATTTGCCTGGGACTCCTATCGCCGCTTCATCTTGATGTTCACCAACATCGCCAAAGGCCATCCGAGAACCAAAATGGACGCGATGCTCGACAAGATCAAGGAAGACAACGGCTACAAATTGGATACCGAAGTCACCACCGAGCAATTGAAAGGCTTGGTCGCTCAATACAAAGAATACTATAAGAGCGTCTTCGGCGAAGATTTCCCGACCGATCCTTACGTCCAATTGCGCGAATCCATCGCCGCGGTCTTCCGCAGCTGGGACAACGAACGCGCCAACGTCTATCGTCAAATGAACGGCATCCCTTATGAATGGGGCACCGCCGTCAACGTCCAAACTATGGTCTTTGGAAACATGGGCGAAGATTCCGGCACTGGCGTTGCCTTCTCTCGCGACCCGAGCACCGGCGAAAAGCACGTTTACGCCGAATTCTTGCCTAACGCTCAGGGCGAAGACGTCGTCGCTGGCGTCCGCACCCCTCTTCACATCGACGAACTCCAGAAGCGCATGCCGAAGGTCTATGACGAATTCCTCGCCACGATCAAACGCATGGAAAAATATTTCCGCGACATGCAGGATATGGAATACACCATCGAACGCGGCGAATTGTTCTTCTTGCAGACCCGTAACGGCAAGAGAACCGCTCAGGCTGCCTTAAAGATCGCTTGCGACCTCGTTGATGAAGGACTCATCGACGAAAAAGAAGCTTGCTTGCGCGTCGAACCGAAACAGCTCGATGACTTGCTCCACCCGACCTTCGACCAGAAAGAATTATCCAAGCACACCGCCATTTTGAAAGGTTTGCCTGCCTCCCCTGGCGCCGGAACCGGTGCCATCGTCTTCACCGCCGAAGAATGCAAAGAATGGCACGATGCCGGCAAGAAAGTCATCTTGGTCCGTTCCGAAACCTCCCCTGAAGACATCATCGGCATGGTCAACTCCGAAGCCATCCTCACCGCCAGAGGCGGCATGACTTCCCACGCCGCCGTCGTCGCCCGTTCCATGGGCAAATGCTGCGTAGCCGGCGCCACCGACGCTTTGGTCAACGAAGAAGAAAAGACCTTGAAGATCGGCGACAAAGTCTACAAACAAGGCGATATCCTTTCCGTCAACGGTTCCACCGGTCTCGTCTATGAAGGCGAAATCAAGATGGTCCCGGCCGAACTCAAAGGCGACTTCGGTCGCTTGATGGCTTGGGCCGACGCCAACCGCAGATTGAAGGTCCGCGCCAACTGCAACACTCCGGAAGATGCCGCCAACGCCCGCAAGTTCGGTGCCGAAGGCATCGGCCTCTGCCGTACCGAGCGCATGTTCTTCGCCGAAGACAGAATCTTGAACATGAGATCCATGATCTTGTCCGACACCACCGAACAGCGCGAAGCTGCCTTGGAACGCATCAGACCGTTCTTGAAGGATGACTTCTATCAAATGTATTTGGCCAATCCCGACAGCCACGTCAACATCCGTTTGTTGGATCCACCTCTCCACGAATTCTTGCCGGAAATCAACGACGAAGCCAACATCAAAGAGCTCGCCAAGAAGTTGAACGTCACCGAACAAAAGGTCAAAGACAGAATCAACCAATTGCACCAAGCCAACCCGATGATGGGCTTCCGCGGAGTCCGTCTCTGCGTCGCTTATCCGGAAATCTATGCCGTCTTGGCTCGCGCCATCGCTCAGGCCGCTCTCGAAGCCTCTGAGAAACTCGGCATCCAAGTCGAACCGGAAATCATGATCCCTCTTGCCGGAGAGGTCAAAGAATACAAGTGGGCGAAGAAAGTCGTCGTCGACGCCGTCGAAGACGAATTCAAGAAGCAAGGCAAGCGCTTGAGCTACCTCGTCGGAACCATGATCGAAATCCCGAGAGGCTGCTTGCGTGCCGGAGACCTCGCCAAAGAAGCCGCTTTCTTCTCCTACGGAACCAACGACTTGACTCAGCTCACCATGGGCTTCTCCCGTGACGATGCCGGACAGTTCTTGCCGTTCTACTACGATAGGAAGATCTACGAATTCGATCCGTTCCAGACCATCGATCGCGATGGCGTCGGCGAACTCGTGAAGATCGCCTTCGATCGCGGCCGCGCCGCCAACCCGAACTTGACTGTCGGCGTATGCGGTGAGACCGGCGGAGACGCCGCTTCCATCGAATTCTACGATGCGGTCGGCTTAGACTATGTCTCTTGCTCTCCGTTCCGCGTGCCTCTTGCCCGTTTGGCTGCCGCACAAGCGAACATCCTCCATCAAAGAGCCAAGAACAAATAAGCTCAGTTAACAAAAATCCCTCAGGTTCTCCCTGGGGGATTTCTTTATGCCAAATATTTGTCTTGGAAGGCTTTTATCTCTTCTTCTGTCAGTTTCAGTTTTTCGGTGAAATACGTCGGATATCCGCCCAATTGGTCAAAAGTGTCCAAGGCGGATTGGATCCAGCTGAGCTCGCATCCCTGCAATCTCTTGAATTCCGTGACCGTCGGTTCGGGGACGTTGTGATCCAAAGCCTGTTTGTAATCCTTCTCGATTTTCTTTCTTAGGTATTTCTTGGAAAGGATGTATTCCTCTTTGATCGTTTCATCGTCCACCTTGAGGAGCTTTAAGATCAGCATGGCGGCTATCCCAGTCCTATCTTTGCCGTCTTGGCAATGGAAGGCGAGGCCTCCACTAGAAGCTAGCAATATCCTTAGCATCTCCGCCCATTTCTCTTGCATCTCTTCCAGGGATATTGCCTTGGAGTAACTAGTTTCCATCAAGACATTGGCCGAGCCGTTGGAATAGACATACAGCCATTCCTGGAGGTAATCGAGCTGGCTGTTTTCGGTGCGGTAAGAAATATGTGGGTAATGCTCGTATTTGTCCCAATCCGCCCGATTTAAAACGTGCATGGGGACTCGATGGATTTTTATGTCGTCCGTGATGGGGTCCGGATAGGTCGAAAATTCCTTGTCTCCCCTAAAGTCGATTATTTCTTTGATGCCTTCTTTTCGTAACGTTTCCAAATCTTTTTCGCTGGCGTTCATGAAATAGGAGGAACGGAAAATCATATTGGGCTTGATTTTCTTTCCGTCGATATTTTCTATTCCGCCCAAATCGCGGCAATTGGGGACGTTCTCCAATTCTATGTGTCTGGATAATTTCATGATGACATTATAGCTTTTAAGAAAAATATTGGTTATCGGTTAAGCGGTCTCAGGCAAAAGAAAAGGATCCGAACAAGCGAATCCCTACTTCTCAATCGTTCTTGTGGCAGCAGCAGTCGCTATTGCCGCCATTGCCGTTGCCGCAGCAACATTCCCCGTCATCGTGATGATGCCCGTGATGATGCTCGCCGCCACAACAGCCTTCCCCGTCGTTATGTTGATGCTCATGATGGCAACAGCCTTCATGTTCGTTTTTCCAATCCGAAGGAGGAATGAACATAATGCCGTTGTCTTGGCCTTCCAAAACGAATTCCTTTAAGAACTCGTCGGCCTTGGAATCCATGTCTATTTCTACGCCTTCGATGGTGATCAAATTGTCCGCTTCATCCTTTTCAATCAATCGGATGTCCAATGATTTGTTTCCATGGCAACGATCGATGAGTCCGATATGAAGATAATCCTTGTTGCTTCTTTCTAAGGCGCTGGAGATGATGGTTTTGGCGTTTTCGGTGATTTTCATTCGTTATATCCTCCGTATTTCTCGAAATATGTTAGGTCCCATTCAAAGCCTTTATGTTCTCTCTCGGCTTTGTCGATGACCTCTTTTTCTATTCCTTGCTCTTCGATGTCTTTCTTTTGTTTCTCTTTCCTATCGTCATAATCGTCTAGGAACGAATGGTTGCCGTTGGAATCCTGGTAACCCAATATCTTCTCTGCTTGGACGTTTTCCGCGGCGGAGAAGATGTTCTTCTCGATGAACGGATTATAGGTTTCCTTCAGCTTTCTTATCAATTCCTTGGTTTCTTTGCGTTTGGAAGATTCGGGGTTTAGCTCGCTCATCTCGGTGAAGCGGCAGGCGCATCTGATAAACGTCAGATTGTTTTTGATTCCGAAGTCGATGATATCCGCTTCTCTGACGAGATATAAAGGCCTAATCACTTCCATTCCGGCGTAATGGGTGCTAACGAGTTTCGGAAGCATCGTTTGGAATGAGCCGGAATTCAGCATATTCATCAAGGTGGTCTCAATGACATCGTCGTAATGATGCCCCAAGGCTATTTTGTTGCAGCCCCATTCCTTGGCGATTCTATATAGAGCGCCCCTCCGCATCTTGGCGCATAAATAGCAAGGCGAGCGATCCGTTTGGTTGGCTATGTCGAAGATGTCGGTCTTGGCTAAAGAAGCGGGTATCTCCAGCAAATCCAAATTATGCTTGATCTGATTCAGGTTTTTCTCGTTGTATCCCGGGTTCATCACCAAATAGCGGACGGAGAACGGAAAGTCCGAATAGGCATGCAACTGCTTGAATAGCAAAGCCATCAGCATCGAATCCTTGCCGCCGGAAATGCAAACGCAGATATTATCTCCCGGTTCGACGAGCTTATAAGTCTTTATGGCTTTGGTAAAGGCGCCCCAAATATAGGTTCTATAGTCCCTGGTCAAGGAACGCATGACTTCTTCGGCGAAGGTCTTTTCTCTTTTAGCCATCGTTATTCTCCTTGATCAAGTCTCTGACTGCGTAAGAAGCCATCATTAAGCCGGCGGTTGCCGGAACGAAGGCCGAAGAGGCGGGTATATGCCTTCCGTTTTCTTCCAATTGATTCTCCAATTTGATGGCCTTTTCTTCCGAATAAACGACAGGAAGTCGGCTTATTCCAACTTTTTTGCATTCTTTTCTCATCGCTTTGGCGAATCCGTCGTCGTGGGTTGAAAACAAATCCGTATAGATGAGTTTGGATGGATCGAGCCTATTTCCGCATCCCAAAGCCGAGATGACGGGAACGTTCTTTTCTTGGCATTCTTGGATTATGGCAACCTTGGCTTTCACGGTGTCGATGCAATCCAAAACGTAATCGAACAAAGAAAGGTCTATGCCGTCTTTTTCTTCCGGAAGATAGAAACATTTGTGCTTCTCGATAATGACGTTGGGGTTTATGGACTTCGCCCTTTCTTCGGCGACGTCCACTTTGTCTTTGCCTACCGATAAGTCCGTGGCCAATATTTGCCTATTGATGTTGGTTACGTCCACTTTGTCGGCGTCCACGATGGCGATATAAGAA
>CAVIYC010000029.1:0-8433 GCA_963647095.1 Oscillospiraceae bacterium
GGGTTATTGGTGCAAGCCAAAATACTGCTGATGGCAGCATTGGGGTAAAAGTTGACACGGTTGAAAACAAGTCTGTTGCGTTTTCTGCCGAAGTTGTTTCTACTAACAACGACATTACGTTTGGCGATACCGTTAAAACGGAACCAGGAATTGTTCAATACAAGACCGTAAATGAGAATACGACCATTGGTGTTAAATTAACCGCCACTTGCTCTGCTGACTATCTCGGTTACACCGGCACTGGTGACATCCCTAAGCCTGGAAAGGTTGGTTTGGAATTCAATAACAAGAGCAACCTCATGCTTGCTTCCAAATTGACTCATGGTGAACAAAAAGTGCAATGGACCAGAAGTGCCGCTCATACAATTACCGCTGAGAATGATGCTTTCCAAATCTTTGGCTTAAAAGAAACTAGCATTACTCCGGAATGGAGCGATGCCGACGCCTCTGTAGTTGGTGTTTATACATTCACCGCTGAGGTTACCGTTAATTTCACCATTGGTGGCGATGATCTTTGGAACGGTACTGGTAGTTTTGCTGGCTATGTTAACAGTTTGTATTCTTCTGCCACAATCGGAACCGAGGAAGGCTGTACCTTTAAAACTGAAGCCGAAAGAAACGGTGAAATCGAAACCAATATGGAAGAAGAAATTAACGCTATCTATGACGAATTTAAAGATAATAAATTGACCATCAAGTTATCCCTCGGAGCAAATTCGCCCACTAAGTAAAAACGCTCCCCGATATGTTTAAATCTATGAAAAATAGAAATAAAAAAATCGGAATAATTGTAGCCGGTGCTGCCGCCTTATCAGTCGGCAGCGTCGGCTTTGCTTCCTGGGTTATTTCAGGCGGTGACAGCGCCGATTTTAAAAATATCGGTGTTAACGTCGCGACGATCAGCGATGAACGCATTTCGTTAACCGCACCGTCTTACACTAATATTTGCGTTCCAGACGGAACTGGCGATTATGCAAACGTCAGCAGTAAGACTCTCGTGGACAAAGTTGATTCCCCCACTACCGCCTATGTCGTATTTGGACCTGATTCAAGCGATACAAGTGGCCTTATTCAAGCTTCCGGAACCGGACAGAATGATATAGGCCACTTGAGCGTCTCATTCACGTTCAAGATGACGTGTGGCGATAAGAATGAAATTTTGATCAAGAGATTGAGTAAAATAAACATAACGCCGAAATATCCGGCCGTTTTGACAAGCTTGGCGACCTCTGGCTTTATTTACAATCCGTCATCAACAAGCGATACGAAAGTGGAACTTTATGACGCTGCCGACAGCAGCACTACTAAGTATGAAGGGACTGCGAAACAAACCTATACTATTAGCGGCACCAACACCGGCAACTTCACCATGGTTATCGGAGAAGCTACTGCTGGTTCCGCCGATGTTACGATTACCGCCAATTGGAAATGGGGTTCCGTCTTTTCCGGAAAAGACCCTGGCTCGTTGGATGATAATCAATCCTCCGCCGACTCTGTTATTTCTCAGATTGGATCGATGAATAGCATGATAAGCAATGCGACTGATAAAAACGTTAGTTTCACCGTCGAAGTCACCGCCAATCAGGATTCAACCACAACTTCTTAATTTTTTTAAAACAATAACCAAACACCAACATGTCCTCAATAGAGATAATCTCCCTTGTTGTAACCCTTGTTTGCGTTATCAGCTTCTCGGTCGTCTTCACTATCTTGTTTCGCAATTACTACCTTACGAACATCGAGAACGTGAAGGCCGGCCGAGAAGATGCTGATTTGATCGAACAAGCGATATATCAAGACAGACAAAACAAAAACAAAGCCAAGAAAGCGCTGAAAAAGGCATTCAGGATCATCGAATACGTGGTCATGGGCGTCATATGCGCGTTCTTCGTGTTCTCTATGTATTCCCGTTTCTCGGGGAACGTCTTGATGTTTGGGAAAGCCTCCTTCATCGTCATCGCGACCGACTCGATGTCTTTGCAGAATTCGAACAACGCTTATCTGAAAGAAAACAATTTGGATAACCAGTTCAACGCCAACGACATCATCGGATTAGCCCCTTACGATTCGGAGGACGACATCAAGCTATATGACATCATCGCCTACAAATCCAAGGACGAAGTCGTCATAGTCCATCGAATCAGGGTCATAGAGACCTTGGAAGACGGAAGCAAGGCTTACCACACCAGAGGGGATAAGAACGCCATAGACGACGACAACAACTTTTATGGCGCCTATCTAACCTATGATGACATACTCGGTCATTATACGGGCGCGCGTATACCCGATATAGGTATATTTATAATATTCGTCCAATCCAACGCCGGCATCATCACCATCGTAAGCATCATCTATTGCTTGTTGATGTATGACCGATTGAACAACAAATACGAGAAGGCGATGGATGAGAGAACCGAACTTCTCTTAAACACCTTGTCATTCGACGTCGAATTGGACGACAAAGACGACGTCGTCGCCCAATACAAAGAGACGATCGTATTCAAAGGAAACTGCCACGTCTTCGACTCTGGCGATTATATATCCAGCTTCCCCATTGAGGGGATGGATATAAACAAAGCCATCGCCGAAGAAAGCGCAGGCGCTTCTATAAGCGAATCCAAGCAAGAGGCGATTTCTTCTTCGCCTGAGGCTCTTAAGCCCGAAAAAGAAGAATCGCGTTCCGAGCCTTTCTCTCCAATAAGCTCGGAAAGCGAAACGATGTCGGATACTAACTCCGATGCGGAGGAGGCTCCTTCGAAAAAACGGGCCAAAGAGAAAAAAGCCCGCAAAAAGCCAAAGGTCGAGAAGGATTATGATTCCTTCCTCGATCATCTCGATGATACGGAGAACATTCTATGAGCAAGAAAAAGAAAACTCATTTCACGCGAAAGAACTTTATATTCATCAGCGTGGTCTTCTTCTGGGCGTTGTTCGTTTTGTTGGCGGGACTCGGTCTCGACACCGACTTGAATTTCTTTGCCAAGAACAACCCCTTCCAGAAATTGAACGCCGCTTTGGGATTTAATACCATTCAAGGCGGAACGCTTCAAAGGTGGGCCGTTTTGCTGGTATTTTTCGTCTATGCTTTGTTTGTGACCGCGGCGGTCATCTTCGAATACCGCACGGCCATCTATTATGACAAGAAGGGCAATTCGGCCAAAGACGTGGTCATTTACATCGTTACCATAATCTTGGTCACCGCCTTATTCGGCGGAATATCCTACGCCGCATTGTATCCTTGGAACGCCGATGCCGTGAAGCTCTGCTATATGTATTTGGCTGAGTCTTTGTCGGTCGGATCCATCATCTTCGTCATATTGGCGTTGTTCGTTATGAACATCTCCTTCCTTTGGGTAAATGTCAGAAGGGTCGACGAGCCTTGGAGGTTCTTTGGCAAACACGGCGACGATTTGATCGAAGAAGAAAAAGCGGAGATGGAAAAAGAAGCTGAAGCCATGGCTGAGCAAGGCTCTTTGGCCGAATCCTTCGGCGAAGGCGTCTCCGCCAATGGATTGGTTGGCGCTGGGGCCGGTGGGGCCGGTGGTTCCATCTCTTCAGATAGCCCGGTAATAAGCGACAAGGAACGCGTATTCCCTGGATTATGCGCCGTGGATTACGCCTATCTCACTCATAGAGAGCCCGTATTCGACGACAATGTCAACCTAAAGGATCTCTGCAGCCAATTCAGAAACTATTTGGCCAAAGAAGAGAAACTATATTACGACGAGAAGACCATCCGCGAATTCATCGCCGGCCTCGCCGCTTCCAGATTCATAATCTTGGAAGGTTTGTCCGGTACCGGTAAATCATCCTTGGCCCGTTATTTCTCCGAATTCATTTCCGAGAAATCCTTCTTTGAAGCCGTTCAGGCCACTTGGAGGGACAAAACCTCCATCCTCGGTTACTACAACGACTTCTCCAGAAGCTACAACGAGACCGAATTCTTGAAGCGTTTATATGAATTCTCCTATAAGCCCAGAAACATGAACGTCATGGTTTTGGATGAATTGAACATCTCCCGCATCGAATACTATTTCGCGGACTTCCTATCCGTTTTGGAATACCCAACGGATGAGTGGAAAATCAAAATCATGCAGCTTCCGTATGATTTCGAAGCACCCGAACACCTCAAAGATGGCGTGTTGAAAATCCCGGCCAATACCTATTTCATCGGCACGGCCAACAAGGACGACTCGACCTATACCATCACCGATAAGGTTTATGACCGCGCCATCACCATTTCCTTCGACGGTAGAAACGATCCGTTCGAAGTTGTCGGAGAGGCTGGAAAGATCACCATCTCCTTCGATAAGCTCCAAGCCTTATTCAAGGACGCGGAAGGAAAAGAAGACAACAAGATGTCCGACAAGGACTTCGAGAAATTCCGTTCTTTGGCGGATTTCACCTACGATACGTTCGATATCACCTACGGCAACCGTATCATGCACCAAATCGAATTGTTCGTTCCGGTCTTCGTCGAGTGCGGCGGCAGCAAAGAAGACGCGTTGGACTTTATGTTCTCCCGCAAAGTCGTGGCCAAATTGGATGGCCGCTTCGAGGACTACATCAAGCCTGGTTTGATGAATTTGAAGTCATTGATCGTCAAGACCTATGGGGAAAACGAATTCCCCCAAACCAACCACGCCATCGATCGCTTATTGAGGAAACTATAAGTTTTAAGTAGCGTATGGAAGAGAGAAAGCCATTTCTTAGATCGTTTACCGATTCTCTCCGAAATATCGTCGGGAATGGGATAAAAATCTATTCCGACGAATTCAAGGAGGCTTCCTTCTCTTTCAGCGCGGACTATAACTGCGACGAACAGATATCCCATTTGGAAGAGATCAGAGAAGCCAGCGAAAAGGTAATGGCAATCTTGGCCAAACCCCATATCAAAGTCTCGACCAAAGAGGTAGTCATCCGTTCCGAACTCTCCGGGGCGCTCTCGCACGATTCTTTTTCGGAAACGTTAAAGGACCCAAAGCTTTGGAAGATGAAGAACGGGAAGATGTCCCCGGAATACGTCCATACGGTGGAAAATATCGATACGATAGTCACTTACGAAAACAAATTCATCTCGATGTTCATCGACGAATTGAGCGAGGACGTGGAAACGACCTTAAGCGACGTCGCGCCTTTGGTCGAATCCCTCCAAGAACATTTCGAAAGGACGGACAAGACCTTTGGTCAGAAATCCATGTTCAAGGGCTTTGCCAAATCCAAGGCTCCCTATACCCCCTTTATGATTTCCAAGGAAGAGGAAGATAGGGAACGGCTTATGATCTTGGCCAAGAAATTGGAAAAGAGATTGAAGAACCTCAAAGGGACGGAATTCTATAAGCTTACGTCCGACAAGAAATTCAATAGGTCGGTGATCCCCACCAACGTATTGATCCATGACCCTAGATATAATTTCTGTTTCAAGATGCACGTCGCCTCTTATGGCAAGAAAAGCAACGAGGACGAAATGAACAACCAGCTCTATTACAACTACGTTATCGCTTCGTTTGCCAAATATTTCGTCTCGAATCCCCTATTCGTCGCGGATAGCAACCCATCTTTGTCTTTGAACGAAAAAGACCGCATCGACCTCCAATCGTTGAGGATCAGGAAAGACAATTTTTCCTTCTCCTTCAGATTGGACGAAGAAAACCAAGGCATCGAATGCAAGGTCTTCTATATGGGCGGCAAGAGGAAGAACGTCGAAAAGAGAAAAGCCTCTTATTACCTATTGGTCTCTCATTCCTATACCGAGAAGAACCAAAAGGCGATAGACGCCATATTGTCTTCCAAGGCCGGATACGACGACGCGTTGCTTATCACCGCGAGGAACGCGGTCAAGAAATTCTCCGATGTCGTCAATCTCTCTTATTACAAAGACGACGGGGGTACGTTAATCAAGAACGTCTTGGCCTCGATGATGATGTTGTTCGAATCTCCGATTGGCTTATATCACGATCGTTGCCCGTTCTGCGGGAGCGAGGATATAACCTTCACCGGGGAGAATTACCTTTGTGGGCATTGCGGATCGGCCTATTCGATATTCCCGCAATATAACCGCGACTTGGTCTGGCTGACCTCAATCGGAAGGAGCAAAAAGTGATGGAAGAAGAAAAGAAAGAACCATTATCTTATGAAGATCCCAACAACGTTTTGGTCATCTCCGATTTGAAGAAAGCCTATGGCAAAAAGGAAGTCCTCAAAGGAATCAACCTCGAAGTCCACAAAGGCGAGGTTTTCGGCTTCATCGGCAAAAACGGGGCCGGCAAATCCACGACCATCGATTGCGTCGTCGGTTTGAAAGAGCCCACTTCCGGCAAGATTTACGTCTGCAACCACGATACCAAAACCGAATCCTTGGAAGCCAAAAGGGCGATAGGCTACGTTTCATCCGAACCCATCGCTTACGAAATGATGACCGGCAAGGAATATTTGGAATTCGTCGCCTCTTCTTACGATATGGTCCAAGAGGCTTTTGACAAGAACTTGGCTTTCATCCAAAAGAAATTCAGGCTTCCAGAATCTGACTTGAATAGAAAGATCAGAGAATATTCCCATGGTATGAAACAGAAAATCTGCCTTATGGCTTCTCTGATCCATAACCCCAAGATATGGGTGATGGACGAACCTACCGTCGGTTTGGACATCATCGTCTATCAAACCTTGCTGGAGATGATTCAGGAATTCGCCAAAAACGGCAAGACGGTTTTCATCACCTCCCACAACATCGATTTGGTGACCAAGGTCTGCGATAGGGTCGCCATCATCAATAACGGGGTGGTTTCCGAGCTTATCGACTTTAACGAAACCCCGCTTAAGAGAAGGGATTTGTCCCGCATATTCTTTAAGACCTATGGCGAAGTGGAGGGATTGGAATAATTCATTATGCTTATTGAGCTGATAAGAAAGGAATTCTTGGCCAGAAAGGACTCTTCGAACAAGTCCGTCGTTTCGGCCGTCTTTTCCTATTTGCTCAAAGCTGTTCTGCTTGCGGGCTTTGTGGCTTTGGAATGCTTCATCGCCTTGTCCTTGGACAAGAAGATAAACAAATATTCCTCTTATGGCTCTTACGACTTCTTGGTCTTCTTCTTGTTCGTCATGATGGTAGTCGGGATATTCTATTCGACCGTCTCATCCAGAAAGGTGATATTCGATTCCGGGGACGAAGAAGTGATACTCAGATTGCCTATCTCCCCGACCAACATCATCCTTTCCAAGATCATCTATTTGTATTTGAGGGACATCTTACTTGAATTGTTCGTGGCCACGCCTTTATTGATTTGCTTTGGGGTCAGCCATAACGCCATGGCGAGATATTACGTATTCGCTATCCTTTATCCTATCTTCATCTCCTTGTTCTCCATCGGCATATCTTTGTTGTTGTCCGTTTTGTATCAATGGATATACAAAAAGATAAAGCAAAGCGATTTGGCCCAATTCATCATCGCGGCCATATTGGTGATCGGATTGTGCTTCGTCTATAAGATCGTCTTGGATATGTTCTTGTTGGCTTTGTCCGATTCTTCGGTCGGAGGGGTCTTCTCCGATTCCTTCATCATCGGCATCCATAACGCGTCCAAGTTCTTCTTGCCGGTCAGAAACATCACCATGATCGTGGTTTCCAAGACCAACATCTTGCAAAACATCGCCATATTGTTGGGGATGATAATCTTGTCTTTGACTTTGGGCATCCTCGTTTCTTCGTTGGTTTATACCAAGATGATCAGAAGCGGAAACAGCCGCGAAGCGATCGTTTATAAGAAGAACAAACCCTTCAAAGTCACGTCCGTCTCCAAAGCCTTGATCAAAAAAGAGATGGATTTGCTTTTCAAAGACGGGACCAATATGTTCTCCTACACGTCGTTGTTGATCATGGCCCCCTTCCTGACGTATGTGGTCATATCTTCCCTCAATGGGGTCATCTTCTCGGATTTGAAGTTCTATGCGACTTATTTCCCCGAATTGGTCTCGGCCATAAACCTTTCCTTGGTTTTGCTATTCTCCGGGATCATCAATTCCTCCGCGTCCATGTCGATGTCCAGGGAAGGGAAATGCGTCCAGATAGTGAAATATTCCCCCATTCCCTTACGTAAGCAAATAGTCTGCAAATTGTTCATACCCGTAATCTTCTCGGAAGGAAGCTTCATCATCACCTTGGTTGTGTTATTGGCCGCTTCCGCGGTATCTTGGCCGGTCATATTGGCCTCATTTTTCATCGGTACCTTGATGATTTTATGGAACAACGCCTTCGGGTTATACGCGGATATGCACGACCATTCTTCTTCCAAATCCAAGCTTGGCATTTGGAACAACGTCGTTCCCATCATCTTGCCGTTGGTGTTATTGGGCACCCACTTTGCCTTGACTACCTACACCTTGTTGGACGTAGTTTACGTCTATTTGATCGAATGCGCGTTCGTCGTTGTGGCGTTG
>CAVIYC010000030.1:0-8286 GCA_963647095.1 Oscillospiraceae bacterium
CGATAGCTCGGCGACGGTCACCGGTTTGGTGTAGATGAATACCCCACCGTTTACCTTGGCGTATTCTTCTTTTTTGTGCCCGCGCTGAGAAGAGAAATTCTCCACCCTCTTTTGGGTGTGAGAAGCGTTGTTCTTCTTTCCGTTATGGACTGGTTTGTTCATATTTCATCCCCCTTTTCGCTCATTAGTTTTTTGGCGGCTTTCTTATCCGTTACGATCAGAAAGCTAACCTCTTGGTAGCCGATGGCCTTTCCCAATTCCCCTTTGGTATGGGAAGTATCGACCGGCATCTCTTTTTTCTTCAAGGCCTTCAATGCGGCTTTTTTGGTATTCTCGGAACAATCGGAAGCCAAGAAGGAATAATATCCCTTCTCGATCTGATAGTAGGCGGATTCGCCTATCAAGACCTTCCTTCCTTTGTTTATTATCCCGATGAATCCCAATGTTTTATCCATTTACGGCCTCTTTGACCCTTTCGTTGGTTATGTTGGTTTTGAAGGCTCTCGAGAAGCACTTCCCAACCCTTTTGTCTTCTAGGGAAGAAGGGGAAAGATAAACGCCTTTCCCTTTCTTGTCCTGGTTTTTGTCATATACGAGGTTCCCATCGACCACCACAAATCTAAGAAGGTCTTTCTTCTCGAAGCGTTCTCTGGTCACGATGTCCAATCTGAATGGGATAGCCTTCATTTTCATTCCTCGTAATAATCGTCGTAAGTATCGTCGATTTCGTCGTAGTCCTCAGAAGAATCCCATTCCCTCTCTTCCGCTTCGATCTCTTCGATTTCCTCGGCGGAATAGATAGGCATGGCAAAGCTTGGGGCCTGAGAAGGGGTCGAAGCGGGTTTGGCGTGCTCGACTTCTTCTTCGGTGATCTTTCTGGGGCGTTTGCTCTTTTTGTCGCCTTTGACCGGTTTGCTCTTGGCGGATTCGATGAGAGATTCCAAATCTTCCAAGGTCGTGGTGGTCTTGACGGAAATGGTCGGGGAGACGGGCTTTTCAACTTTCGCCTCGGCTTTTTCCTCTTTGACGGGCTCAGTGGCTTTCTCGGTTTCGGCAACGATGGCTTCTTCGACTTCTTTGGCTTCGTTTTCTTCGACTTTCTCGGCGAAGGTTATCTCAGACGAATCGACCGTAGGCTTTTGGGAAGCCATCTGCTTGGCGAGCAAGGCTCTCTGGGCGATGCGGTCTTCCTCTTCGGCCTCATGGCGGAGCTCATCCACCGATTTGTATTCGATTTGGTCCTCTTGGGCGATGGATTCTTCGACGATGTCGATGTTCCAGCCGGTTAGCTTATTGGCCAAGCGGGCGTTGGCGCCTTTTTTGCCGATGGCCAAGGACAATTGGCCGTCCTTGACGATGGCGGTCGCGCTGGGGCGCTGGCCTTCTTCTTGCTCTTCGATGGCCACGCCGATGACGTTCGCTGGACGGAGGGATTCGGCGATATACAATCCCGGATTGGCGGACCAGGCGATGATGTCGATCTTTTCTCTGTCTTTGGAGGAATTTCCGAGCTGGTTCACGATCTTTTGGATCCTAGAGCCGCCGGCCCCGATGCAGGCGCCGGTCGCGTCGATGTCTTCCATTCTGGAATAAACGGCGACTTTGGAACGGTTTCCGGCTTCGCGGGCGATGCCTTTGATAATGACCGTGCCCTCGAAGATTTCATGGATTTCTTCTTCGAACAATCTCTTCAAGAAGCCTTCGGAGCTGCGGGTTACCTCAATCTGGGGGCCTTTGGCGACGTTCTTGGAATCGGAAGAGGCGCTCTTGACTTCTTGGATGTAAACTTTGATGGGATCGCCGACTTTGAAGAATTCGTCGCCGATCATGTCCCTTCTGGTCAATTCGACCGTGGTGCGGCCGATGTTGACGAAGCAGGAGCGGTCATCGCATTTTTCCACCGTGCCGATGATCATCTCGCCGATATGGTCTTTGTAGATGTCATATAAGGCCAAACGCTCGGCTTGGCGAAGGATGGCGGAGAAATTTCCGGTCACCGATTTGACGAAGAGCTTGTTCATCTCTTCGATCGGGCACTCTATCGGATAAAGGTCTCCCTCTTTGTAATAATCTTTTTTCTTTCTGCCTTTGTTGGCTTCTTCGATGTCGATTTCCAGAAAGTCGTCGTTGACTTCGGAAACGACTTTCTTCAATTGGCGGCAGGAAAGGACGCCGGAATCCAAGTCGAAATCGACTTCGACGTTGGCATCGTCCGCGTCGACCACGCCCAAGGATTTGATGTAGGCTTTCTTCAAGGCCTCTTTGATGGCTTCGACGACGGCGTTTTCGTCCAAACCTTTGGTTTCGGCTATTTCGCCGATGGCAGCTTTGACTGCGTCCATTTTAAGGATTTCCATATTCTTTTCCTCTTTTTAGAATTTGATGGCCAATCTGGCTTTGTCGATGTCCTTGGTGGGGATTTCGACTTTTTTGGTTCTGGTCTTTTCTTTGTAGGAGATGACCGTTATCTCGTCATCGAAGCTAATTAGGTCTCCTTCGATGTAATTCTTGCCCCCGATGGGGTTTATGATGTGGACGTTTACGTATTTCCCGACGTAATGGCCGAGTTTTCCCACCTTTATCTCTTTTTCGGCGCCAAGGGAGGATACGTCCAAGGTATATGGGGCGTCTATCGGGTCTTTTTCGTCCAAGACCTCGTTTATCTTATTGGAAACCAAGACTATGTCGTCTAAGGATATCGGCTCATCGCGGTCGATATAGATTTCCAACGTCAATCCTTGCTTGGACGATTTGAGCTTCACTTCGGCTAATTCGTATCCAAGCTTGGATATTTCCTCTTCCAATAGGTTTCTTATGGTCTTTTCGACTTCCATTCTCCCTCCTTTAAGCAAAAGAGTGGCCACAGCCACTCTTAAAGAGTTAAGTTGTCGTGGAGCCTATCTAGGATCTTCCACGGGCAATATTCTATATTCTAAATAGAATAAAGGCAACACCTATTCCTTGGGGGTGACGGGGTGATCGCCGTCGTTCATGTAAAGAATGCCCAAGCAATGGGGGCCGCAATGGCAGCAGACCGTTCCGCCGGCCCTGGTCGCATAGATCTTTTTGAATCCGGCTTCCGTAAGGGTCTTTCTGGTTTCTTCGACGATGTCGTCGTCGCAAGAGCTATAGGTGATGAAGACCAATTCGTGGTCCGGGTTATCGAATTGCTTCAAGGTCAATTCGACGTATTTTTCAACCCATCTCCTCATCGATCCGCGGAAGATTTTGGAAGGGGCCATTTTCCCGTCTTCGACCAAAATCCTCGGCTTCAATCCCAATTTGGAAACGACGAAGTTTTTCACGCCGCCGCATCTTCCGCCTTTATAGAGATAATTGACCGATTCCAAGCCAAAGGAAGTCTGGTTATAGGGAATGCGTTCTTTGACCATCTTGACGATTTCTTCGGAAGAATATCCCGCATCGGCAAGTTTGGAGGCGTAGATGGCTTCGAGGGCGATGCCGGTAGACAAGACCCTGGAATCGACGACGTGGACGCGGCCGTTTAGCCCTTCGGCCACCGCCACGGCGTTGTTGTAGGCGGAGCTCATTTCGCTAGAAAGGGAGAAGTGGATGACTTCGTCGCCTTTTTCAAGCAATTTGGCGAAATATTTCTCGAATTCGTCGCGGTTTACGGCCGTCGTTTTGGCCAATTTCCCGGTTTTTTCGGTATAGGCGAACAAATCTTCTCCGAGCACCTCTCCGTCATGGGCGACTTCTTCGCCCATCACCAAAGTGAAGGGGACGGTGTTGATCTTATATTCTTTCAATATCTCTTTTGGCAAATCTATGGTCGATTCCGCGGATATGATGATGGACATTTCTTTTCCTCCGTAGGTAGGGGTTTTAACTCGTGCGAGGTAATTTATATCAATTAAGTTTTCCTTTTTCAATCTTTATCGATTTCTATGAAACACATTCCGTTTTTTTGTCTAAGATTTAGTCTTCTTTCTTTTCCTTCCCATATTGTCGGGCGAAAAAGAGAAAGGGCCCTCCGAAAAGGACCCTTGGTTATCAAAATATCGATTAGGCGTCGATTATGTTGTCTTCGTCTTCGATTTTGTTCAAATCTTCTTTGACGGAATTGACGGCCTTTTTGACGTTGTGCTTGACCTTGTACATATCGATGACCAAGACCACGTCCATGATGGCGGCGAGCAACAAGATCACGCCGGCGATGTAACCGGAAACGGCGACCAAATCGGCCGGAGCCAAGAACAACATGACGATGCCGCCTACCAAGCAAAGGATGCTAAGGACCAACGGAAGCACATAGACTTTCCAATCCGAGCCCATTCTCCTCAATTTGAGGGATTCTTCGATGCCGTTGCAGGAAGAGACGATGATGTAGACGGCGAACATCACGCAGAAGGTGTTGACCCCAAGTTCAGGATAAGATAAGAAGAGGATGCCGTAGATTATCTTGAAGATAGATCCAAGCAAGGTCGTCCCGACTAATCCCGAAGCCCCAAAGGTGAAGAAATAAAGGCAAAGGGAGAAAACACCGTCGACCAAAACGAAGGTCGATAAGACGATGGCCGTGGTTGCCGTGGCATCAACGGGGCTGACGAAGAAGAAAATGGCCATAACGACATAGAAGATGGCGCGGAGGATGATATCCACCCTGATTCTTCTGAAGAAATTTTTGATAGTGTCCATAAAAGACTCCTTTCAGATGAGCCTATTATATGCTTTGCATACCGTTAGTCGCTCTCTTTGTAAGAGAATATTTATATTTTTCAAAATCGCTTTTTATTGGACTTCCGATTGCATTTGGCCTAAAAATCGATGCGTTTTTGAGATTTTTGGCCAAATAAAAACGGCTTACCGACGCTTATTGCGCCAAAAACGGAAAAATAGGGATCTCTTTAGCTTGCCAATCAACGCTTTTGGAAAAGATATTCAAAGTTTCACAACAAATCTCTTTCTTTCTTTTTGAGCAGTTCTAAAATAATGCCCGCGTTATGAAATTTGGCGAAAAGATCAAAAACATATTCAAGCCCGTGGACTTGACCAATGGATCGATCGCCAAAAGCCTTCTGACTTTCTTGGTACCCATCGTTTTGTCGATGCTTTTCCAGCAGTTGTATACCTTAACGGACGCTTTGATAGTCGGGCAGACTTTGTCTGAGCCGGAGGTGGCCGGAGTAAACAGCAGCTCTCCTTTGGTTTACATCGTCTTGCAATTGGGAATGGGCTGCACGGCCGGATTCTCGGTCATAATCAGCGAGAAAATCGGGATGCAGGACAAAAGCGGCACGAGAAAGAGCTTCTTCGTCCAAATCGTGTTGTCCTTGGCCATTTCTTTGGTTTTGACCGGAATTGGGATATTGCTCATCCCGACTTTGCTATCTTGGTTGGGAATCGCCCCTTCCGCGACCGATATGGCGATGCAGCAAGAATATCAGGCGGCATACACCTATTTGCTTTATATCTACATTGGCATAATCTTCCAGGTTTTCTATAACCTCATCGTCTCGGTTTTGAGGGCTTTGGGCGATAGCTTGACCCCGTTCTTGTTCTTGGTTGGCTCCACGGTTTTAAACGTCGGATTGGACCTTTTGTTCATCATGGTCTTTAAGATGGGGGTGGCCGGAAGCGCCATAGCCACCGTCATTTCTCAGGGGGTGGCCGCCATTGGCGCCTTTATTTACGGCTGGAAGAAATACGACGCTTTGAGAATAAGCAAAGACGACGTCAAAGTCCCGGCTAAAGTATATTGGAAACATCTATATAACGGACTTCCGCTCGGTTTTCAGTTCAGCGTATTGGAAATCGGGATAATCGTCATGCAAGCCGCGGTCATCGCCTTCGACTTCATGCCGGACGGCAATATGGTCGCGGGCTTGCCGGCCCAAATGGGATACGGCACGGCCTGCAAGATATTCAATTTGCTGATGTGTTTCTTGAACGGCTTGGGGACCGCCGTCCTTTCGTTCGTTTCCCAAAACGTCGGGGCTGGCAAATACGAACGAGTCAAAAAGGGGATACGCACGGCTTTAATCATCGGCATATTCCTTTGGCTTTTCATCGTCGCGGTCGGCCTTCTTTTGACCATAAACGGGGCGTATCAGCATCTGTTCTTGAGTGATGAAAAAGTGACGGCGGAATCCATAAAATATGGGAATACCTATTTGTTTACGACCGTTCCTTTAATGATAATCTTGATGGTTTTGTTCGTGGTCAGAAACGCTTTGCAGGGAATGCAAAAACCCGTTTGGCCGTTTTTGAGCGGCGTTGGGGAATTGGCGGCCAGAACCTTGGTTTGCCTGTTCTTGCCGGCTTTGATAAACCATGGGGCCGTGGATTCCACCGCTTCTTTGGCTTCCTATATCTCGGTTTGCAGCGCCGATCCGGCCGCTTGGGTTTTGAATGTTTTGATATCCTTGCCCGCGCTTTTCTATTACCTAAAGAAAATGGGCTCGCTCAAGGATGAAGCGAAGCCCAATTAGCTTTATTTTAGTTTTTCCAAGTGCTCGGCCAATAAATCCGCCAGGGCTTTGATATCCACGTTCGTGGTGTTTATGAGCAGATCGTAGTTGGATCTGTCCCCCCATTTCTGCTCGGTATAGAATTCGTAATGCTTCCTTCTCTTTTTATCTATTGCCTTGATGCGTTTCTCGATTTCTTTGTCCGAAAGGTTTTCGTGGTCTTTTTCCCTCTTTTTGCAGCGCTCGATCTTAGAGGGCATATCGCTATAAACGAAGATGCGGAGAGGGTGTTCGTCGGCCAAGATATGGTCCGCGCAGCGGCCGATTATCACGCAAGAGCTTTTCTTGGCGAGTTCCTTGATGGTGTCGGCCTGCGTCTTATAGACTTCCAAGGATTGCTTGAAATGGGGGTCGGGCATGAAAGTCCAGGTAATCCCATAATGGATCGGATATAAGGCGATTGGGCGGGATTCGCACACTTCTTCTATGTATTCTTTGGAGAATGGGGTCTTCTTTTCGATCTCCGTCAGAATCTCTTTGTCGTAATAAGCGATTTTCA
Source organism: Oscillospiraceae bacterium (assembly GCA_963647095.1). GTDB lineage: Bacteria > Bacillota_I > Bacilli_A > RFN20 > CAG-826 > UBA4951. The sequence goes on from CAVIYC010000030.1 coordinate 6,991, forward strand.
GTTTGTCGGCCAAGCGTCTTCCGAGTTCTCTTCCTCCGCTGCCGAATTCGCGGCTAATGGTGATTATCATGATGATTACCCAACCTTTCTTCCTAAGAAAAATATAAACTTTTTGAAAGGAAAAAGTAAGCGAACAAAAAGGCTTTTTCCTCAAAAGCCTTTGCTATAATCACTTCTTTTTCAAACTCATCAGCCATCCTGCGCCATAAAGCAAGAAGAGGATTATGGATGATATGCCGGAGACGATCATCTTCCAATTCGAGATAGCCGTGCCATCCATGTCGATGAAGGAAAATACGATGCCTATGATGCCGATTGCTATATTGGCGATGGCGAATCCTCCCACCGCTTTTCTAAATGGCCCTTTCCCCAAATAGGAGGATATCGCCCCGATGCCGGAGATGACCATAAACGAAACGGAAATCAAAACGAATATGGCATAAAGGGTCAAAAACAAAGGAGAATACGAGTTGGCGTTATTCCATATGTCGGATACGCCGGATATCAAAGTGGAGGCCGCGACCGCCAAAAATCCGCTGCCGGATATAAGCAAAAGATCCTTTGAAGCCTTCTTGGTTTTGCTCTCCCCGACCCAGCTTTCGAATATCTCTTCGCATTTTTCTTCGGATTTTATCTCGTTGGTGTTTCCGTCCTTGAAGGACACGGAGCTGACTCTCGCCCTCAATTTCACCGTGCGGAGCCTTTCTTCGCTGGGAGATAAGAAAAGCATGGAAACGGCTTCCCAAATGAATACCCAGCCGACGATGTCCACTATCTCGCTTATCAAATCTTTGTATGGATCTTCTCCGAACCAGCCGTTGTGGTTGCCGGCGATCATGAATATCAGACAGATTATTCCCGCGACCAACAACAAGGCGACTTTCAAGCTTTTCTTTTTGCCTTCGTTAACGACTTCGTAATGGTTTAGTTCCACCAAATCGTTGAAGGATTCCAGCAATTTGTCGGGGTCGTATCCTTCGTAATCGTCGATGGCAAAGCTAAGTTCCACCTTGTATTCGATTGGCACTCGGGAAATTATCTCGCTTACCCTGGAAAGGATTTCGCTTTTAAATTCCGGATGCTCTTCAGAAGAATAGTCGGTGACGAACAATTCGCTGGCTTTTTCATAAGCCAAGGTGATCTTGACCACTCTTTTTTCTTCGTCGACTTCGTAATATTTCTTCAATAATTCGATTTGCCTGTTCTTGGTTGGCGTCAATATCTCTTTTTTCTTTTTCATCGGCGTTATTTTATCGTCAAAGACGGAAGATGTTTATCTTTTTTAAAGATAGGCTC
>CAVIYC010000031.1:0-8155 GCA_963647095.1 Oscillospiraceae bacterium
CCAAATCCCCAAGCGTTCCGATCAAAGGCATCAAAATGCCAAGGATCAATATCCTCCACCAGTGAGCGATATCCAATTCGGGAAGAATAGGGTAATTCAATCCGGCCAATAAGAACATCAACCCGATGGCAATCAAAGAAGCCATCGCCCAGCCGATGAAGAAACCTTCCCAGGTCTTTTTGGGCGAGACTCTGGGGTTCATCTTGTGTTTTCCAAACAACATTCCGCCAAAATAGGCGAATACGTCGGTAAGGGAAACGATGGCGAAAACGGTGAATAGCAACGCCGCCGACCAAAGCCATTTGAATCCATACGAATTCAAAATATCCGAAGGCAAATCAGAGAAGGCTATCGAAGGATAGAAACGGCAAATCAACATCGATTGGAGGCCCAAAGAAACAAAGAACATGAAGGCGAACAAATACGCCATGTCCTTCCAATCGAAGTTTTCGTCCAATATGGCGATAAGGAAATAAACAACGATAAAAAGGCCAATCAAAGTGATAGGCACATCAAGTTGGATGAAGCATTCTTCCAAAGCGAAAACGAATTCCGTCCCGTTTTGTTTCGATGCGAAAAGATTTTGGACATTAACGTCCACGAGCGGCCAAAAAACCAAAACATAGCCAAACAAATAGGTCAATATCCAAATCCAGACGCTTAATTTCTTGTTGCAGGATTTGATGATTTCGTTAAAAGCAAAGCCGGCCAATAAGGCCACGAAAGCCATCATGACCCATCCGCCGAACGTTGCGGCGATTAAGAAAATGGCCACCAAAGGTATGGCGACGAGCACTCTGGTTTTTATGCTCGTTTTTTGCTCAGAACTTATTTCGTTGGGCACTATCTTTTTCGTTTCGCGAACGCTTCTATTACCCATTTTAGCTTAGATTGAAAGAATCTCCTCGGTTTTGGTGGCCAAAAGCTCGTCCACCTGCTTATTGACGGCGTCGACTTCCTTTTGGATGTCTTCTTGGACTCTCTTTTGGTAGTCTTCGCTCATCTCTTCGTCGTTTTTCACCAATTCCATGAAGTCGCGGCGGATGTTTCTGATGGCCACTTTGGATTCTTCGGCGATCTTTTTGGCGTCCTTGGCCACGTTTTTGCGAACGTCTTCCGTCATCGGGGGGAATACCAATCTGATGGAATCGGCTTCGATTTGCGGGTTGATTCCGATATTGGCTCCGGCGATGGCCGCGGCTATCGTTTTGATATCTTCCCTGGAATACGGCTTAACCAAAAGCTGCCTAGGCTCCGGCATGGAGATTTGGCAAAGGGAATTGATATCCATCTGATCCCCATAATAATCGCAGTTTATGCCATTTAAGATGGCGGGGTTGGCCCTGCCGGAACGGAGCTTCGAAAAATTATGATTCAAAGCCTCGATGCACTTGGAGAGGGATTCTCTCGCTTCGTTTACTAATGGATCCATATTTACTCCTTGCTTACAATGGTGCCCAATTCAGCACCGCAAATAACATCTTTCAAAACTTCCGGGGAAGCCATGTTGAAGACCCTGATTTTGATGTCGCTGTCTTCTAGCATCGCCACGGCCGTCAAGTCCATGACTCCGAGCTGGCGCTCAACCACTTCCCTAAAGGTGATTTTCTTTATCAATTTGGCGTTGGGATTGACCCTCGGATCGTCATCCAAGACCCCTTCGACCCCATTTTTGCCCATGAGGATGGCTTTCGCCCCAACCTCTTTGGCTCTAAGGGCCGCCGCCGAATCGGTCGTGAAGAACGGATTCCCCGTTCCGCCGGCGAAGATGACGATTCTCCCTTTCTCCAAGTGATGGATGGCTTTTCTCCTAAGATAAGGCTCGCAAACCTGAGGAACGTTGATGGAACTCATTACCCGGCATTCCATCCCGAGTTTCTCGAAGGCGGATTGCAAAGCCAAGGCATTCATGATGGTGCCGAGCATTCCCATGTAATCGGCCACGGAAGGCTCGATTCCTATCTTTTCGGCCAAGCGTCCGCGCCAAATGTTTCCGGCACCGACTACCACGCCGATTTCGACTCCTAGGTCTTTCACGCTTTTTATGGCCTTGGCGACATTGGTCAATTGGACGTTGTCGAGAATGGTCGAATCAGCGCGATCGGCCAAGGATTCGCCGCTGATTTTGATGATGACTCTGTTATAAATGGGTTTCATATCGCTATTATTATACAAATAAAGAGCCCTAAGGGCTCATAATTTCACAAAAGTTATGCGATAAAAGAAAATCCCCACCGCATCGGTAGGGATTATGTTCGAATAAACGCTTATTCTTTGGCGATGCCTTCGCCGACTTGATAACGGACGAAGGAGATGACCTCGACGCCTTTCTCTTTCAAGAATTGGCCGACGGTCTTGGAGTCGTCGAGCAAGAACGGCTGGAGGGCCAAGCAGCTCTGAGACAAAACTTTGTCGACTTTGCGTTCGACGATTTGGTTCAGCATCTGCTCGGGTTTGTTGGCGAGTTTCGGATCGTCATGGACTTCGGCGAGGGCGATGTTCTTTTCTCTCTCGCGATCGGCGGCGGGAACGTTCTCCAAAGCGATGTAGAGAGGGGCGTTCGCGGCGATGTGCATGGCGATGGGCTTGGAAACTTCGGGATCATCCTTGGAAAGAAGGACGATGACGCCGATTTTGCCAGCCATGTGGGAATAGGTCCCATAAGCTTGGCCGTCTTCTTTGCTGAAGATGGCATAGCGACGGAAGTCGAGCTTTTCGCCACAGGCGATGGCGCAGTCATTCAAGTCGCCGGCGACGAGTTCTTTGGCTTCGTCGATGGTGGCGGGCTTGTTCTTCAAGACTTTCTCGGCAACGGTGTTGGAGAAGGCGATGAATTTGTCGGAAGCGGCAACGAAGTCCGTTTCGCAGTTGGTTTCGACGATGACGGCAGCGCCGCATTTGTCGCAGACTTTGATGGTGGTCAAGCCTTCGCTGGCGGTTCTGCCGGCGCGTTTGGCTTGCTTGGCGATGCCTTTCTCACGAAGAAGGTCGATCGCTTTTTCGATGTCCCAGCCGCATTCTTCGAGAGCGTGCTTGCAATCCATCATGCCAGCACCGGTTCTTTCGCGGATGGACTTGATTAATTCAATCTGATTTCCCTCAGCCATTATTTGGTCTCCTCGGTATTGGTGGCTTCTTCGGCAACGGGGGCTTCGGCCTTCACGGCTTCCTCGGCGTTGTCGGCTTTTCCCTCTTTGGCGGCCTTCTTGGCGGCAAAGCGGGCTTGGCGTTCGGCCTGCATCTTGGCATAGCGTTCTTCGCGTTCTTTGCGGGCTTTGCGGATGGCGGCGCGGCGTTGTTCGTTGATCATGTCGGCGTTCTTGACGGCGTCCTTCATGCTGGCTTCTTCGCCTTCGTCAGGGACATAGGCGATTTCGGTGATTCCGCCCTTGGCTTCGACGATGGCGTCGGTCAATACGCCGACCAAGAGCTTGATGGCGCTGGTGGCGTCGTTGTTGGAAGGGATGGGGAAGGTGACCAAATCAGGATCATCGTTGGTATCGCAGATGGCGAATACCGGGATGTGGAGAGCGGTCGCTTCTTTGACGGCGTTGTGCTCAATGCTGGGATCGACGACGATCAAGGCCTGAGGCAAACGGCGCATTTCTTTGATGCCTTCGAGGTTCTTGGACAATTTTTCCAATTCCTTGCGGAGTAAGGCGACTTCCTTCTTCGGGAGTTTGTCGAAAGCTCCGGATTCCTCCATGGCTTCCAAATCCTTCAAGCGGCGGGTGCGGCCGAGGATGGTGCGGAAGTTGGTGAGGGTTCCACCGAGCCAACGATGGGTGATATAGAAGCTTCCGGAACGGGTGGCTTCTTCGATGACGATTTGCTGAGCTTGGTTCTTGGTTCCGACGATGAGGACCTTTCCGCCGTTTTCGACGATGGTCTTCAAAGCGGCATAAGCGGCTTTGGTTTGCTCAACGCTCTTGGAAAGATCGATGAGATAGATGCCGTTGCGGGCGCCGTAGATATAGCGGCCCATCTTAGGGTTCCAGCGGCGGGTTTGATGTCCGAAGTGGACACCGGCGTTCAAAAGTTTTTTGATCGTGATGATCGGGGCGTTGGGATCGTGAACGATCTCGTCCATGGTCGTTTCGGCGACTTCGGCCTCGACCTTGTTTAATTCGTCACTCATTTTGGTGACCTCCATTTGTTTTTAGACCTCCTCTGATTCGAACACCCGACCACCCATTCGCTTTTTAAGCTGCTTCGCCCGAATGGGAACACGGCGGTGAATCCTCAGAGTGTGCATAGGCTCAATAAAAAGAGCCGAGACGTATGTTACCACGTAGAAGAGCAATAAAAAAGCACTTCCTTATAGGAAGAATGAAAAACGATAGGAAGTCTTATTTTTTCTTGGCCCTTGGGAAGAATTCGTCGTACTGACGCTTCATATTCTCTTTGCTTACGTGAGTGTATACCTGGGTGGTGTTGAGGCTTTCGTGTCCCAATAATTCTTGGATCATCCTAAGATCCGCCCCGCCTTCCAATAAGTGGGTGGCGAAAGTGTGTCTGAATTCATGGGGATGCAACCCGTAATAGCAACCGGTTTTCTTTTCCACTTCCTTCAAGATGTATTCAAGGCCTCTGGTGGTCAATGGATCGCCTTTTGAGGAAAGGAAGAAAACGTTGGCTATCTTCGAGCTGGAATGCCTGCTCAGCAATACGGGTCTAAGCTCTTTTTGATATGTTTTCATCGCTAGCATCGCGGATTTGGAAAACGGAACCAAGCGTTCCTTTTTGCCTTTTCCGAAAACGCGGATGACGCGGTTTGGGTAATCTATTTGCTGAGGGGTGAACCCCACGATTTCCGAAGCCCTCATGCCGGAGGTGTATATCAATTCGAGGATGGCTTGATCTCTGACTTTGAGTTCGTCGTCTCTCTCGTTGTTTTTCTTCATCAAGGTATCGATTTGTTCCAATGAGAGGGCGGTCGGGTACCTTATCGGGGTTTTGGGGGAAGATACCAAAGCGAAAGGATTCGTTTCAACATAGTTGGAATCCAGCATGAAAGCATAGAAAGTCCTTAGGGCCGACATCCTTCTTTGAATGGTCCTTTTGGATATCCCTTTGTCCAGTTCGAAAGATAGGTAATCCCTTATTTCTTGCTTTCCGACGGAATCGAACAATATTTCGTTGTCGTTCAAAAACGAGAAAAAATCCTCAATGTCCCGTTTATAGGCTTCCACGGTCTTAAGGGAATAATTCCTTTCTTTGGAAAGATGGTCCAAAAATTCTTTTTCGGGCTTATTCATTTATCTCGCTCCAATACGATTCTATCGCATCCAGAGCTTTTTCGATCGTTATTTCTCGATGTTTTTTATCGCTATTAGGGAACAAGGCCCAGTTGGCGTTCATCGGGGAGAAACTCACGGTCGCATGGAACACATAATCAAGCAAGGCTCCGATGACTGTTTCATTCGGCACCTTGACATGTTTCTTGCCCGTCAATTTCCTATAAGCCTCTATGCCGGCGATGATGCCAGTGGCCGCCGATTCGACGTAGCCTTCCACGCCGGATAATTGGCCGGCGACAAACACATTGTTTTTATTCTTCAAAGACAAATCTTCGTTAAGGCAGTTTGGGGAATCCAAATAAGAATTCCTATGCATCAATCCGTATCTGACGAACTCCGCGTTTTCGAGTCCGGGAATCATCCTAAAAACCCTTCTTTGCTCAGGATAAGTCAAATTCGTTTGGAATCCGACAAGATTATAGCAATCTCCCAATTTGGTATCTTGCCTAAGCTGGGCCACGGCGTAAGGCCTTGGATGCTCATCCGTGCTTAACCCAAAGGGCTTTAGCATGCCATGGCGCAAAGTTTCCATTCCCCTACCCGCCATGATTTCTATCGGCAGGCAGCCTTCGAAATATTCGGTGTCTATGGAATGGATATGGGCCCTTTCGGCCTTTAGCAATTCTTCGACGAAACGATAATATTCGTCTTTGGTAAAAGGGCAATTCAGATAAGCGTCGTCATCCTGCGAGAAGCGGGATTTGGCATACACTTTGGAAAAATCGAAAGACGATTTCTTAAGTATCGGCGCGGACGCGTCAAAGAACGAAAGATGCTTGCTTTTGCATATCTCGCCAAGCTCGTCATACAAAGCCCCATCGGTCAAAGGCCCGGTCGCAAGTATGGTCAATTCATCATCCAAATGGGCGACTTCTTCCCTAACAAGATGGAAATTGGGGAATTTCAAAAGGGTCTCGGTCATGGCTTTGGCAAACGATTCGCGATCCACGGTCAAGGCGTTCCCTCCGGGAATGGAAGAAACTTCCGAGGCTTCCATCATCAAAGAACCCATCTTTTTCATTTCTTCTTTTAGCAACCCGCAGGCATTCGAAAGCTGCATCGACTTTAATGAATTGGAGCAAACCAATTCGCCCAAAAGCTCGGTTTCGTGGGCTTTGTCGTCATATTTTGGGCGGCGTTCGTAAAGAAAGACTTCCACGCCTTTCTTAACCAAAAAATAAGCGGCTTCCGCCCCGGCTAAACCACCGCCTATTATTTTTATCGACTTCTTTTCCATTATTTCTTCTTCGGGAGCCATTCGTGGTATTTGCACTTCGGGAAGTTGGTGCAACCATAGAAATCGACTCTTCTGCCATGTTTCAAAACCAAGTGTCCGGTCTTGCATTCCGGGCAGTCTTTGACGTAATCGGACTCTTTGTAGCCAACGTCGTTTCCTTCGATGTAGGTGCAATTCGGGTAACCGGAACAAGCCACGAACGTATGGCCTTTTTTGTCTTTTCTTTCCACTAGCGGCTTACCGCAATTCGGGCAGTCGCGGCCGACGTATTTGAGTTCTTGCTTGGGCTTTTTTTCGACATAGGAGCAATTGGGGTAATTGCTGCAGGCCACGAATTGGCCATAGCGTCCCTTTTTGATGACCAAAGGAGAGCCGCACAGCGGGCAATTATGGCCGGTTTGCTCATCGGGATCTTTATACATTCTCTCGGAAACTTCGCCGAATTTTTCCATAAACGGCTTATAAAAATCGTTCATGGCATCCAATCTGCCCAAGCTTCCTTCGGAGATTTCGTCCAGAGTCTTTTCCATTTCGGCGGTGTATTTGACCGAAACGATTTCGGGGAAATATTTGTTCAAAACGAAGGTGGTTTTGCTGCCGGATTCGGTAGGGGTGACCACGCCTTTTTTGGAATCGATGTAGCCGCGTTGCTGAAGGGTGCGCAAAGTCGAGGCGTAGGTAGACGGCCTTCCGATGCCTTTTTCTTCCATCAATTTGACGATCTTTGCTTCGGTGTAACGGGCCGGCGCTTTGGTGAATTTTTGCTCTTTGGATTTATCGGTCAAAGAATAGGCTTTGCCTTCTTCCAAATCCGGCAATTCCTTGTCTTCGTCTCCGTCTTTGAGCAAAATGCAATATCCGGGGAACAACGTTTTCGAACCGGAGATTTTGAAAGACAGACCGTTGGCTTCGAATATGGCCGTGGTGACTTCTTCGATTCTGTCTGCCATCAAACTGGCCAAGGTGCGTTCGTATATCAGCCTATAAAGCTTGGCTTCGTCAGAGGTGACGGAAGGGGAGGCTGCCACCATCTCCGGCGTGCGTGACAAAGAGGTAGGCCTGATGGCCTCGTGGGCATCTTGGGCATTGGCTTGCTTTTTGCCCAATTTGGTATGGCCGACATATTCTTTTCCGTATTTCCCTTCGATGAAAGGCTTGGCTTGTTCTTCAAAGAAAACAGGGGAGATGCGAGTGGAATCGGTACGCATGTAGGTAATCAAACCGGCGTGTTCCCCATTCACGTTCAAACCTTCGTAAAGCTTTTGGGCCAACGATTGGGTTTTGGAAGTGGGGAAGTGATAGCGGGCATAGGCCTCTATCTGCATGGAAGAGGTTGTCAAAGCCGGTTTTGAGGGGACGCTCTTTTTGACGGTATTTAGGCTAACCAAAGTCAAAGAATCGCCCAAACGAGCCAAAATCGCGTCGGCTTCGGCCTCATTTTTGATATTGGCGGCCTTTCCGTCGACTTTGTCCAAAGCCAAAGACAATTTGCGTTTCCCAACCTTCAAATCGACGTCGATGTCCCAATATTCCTCGGGAACGAAGGCTTTTATCTCGTTGTCGTTGTCCACGATCATCTTCAAAGTCGCGGACTGAACGCGTCCGGCCGATTTGGATC
>CAVIYC010000032.1:0-8029 GCA_963647095.1 Oscillospiraceae bacterium
GCCAAGCAGATATTGATTGATCTTAATATTCTTTGCCTATTTTGGACGGGAAGTTTGCCGGCTTCTTCTTTGTCCAACAAGGAAAGTATTTCGTGTAATTCTTCGTTGGTCTTTTTCTCGTATTCGGACATGTCGATTTTATCGGTGTCCAAGGACAAATCATAATCATATAAGGCCGCGCGGATATAAAGGCCGCTGCCGCCGACTATGATGGCGTTTTCTTTTCTCGACAAGACGTCTTTTAAGGTTTTTCTGCAATCCGTTTGATAACGGGCGATGGAATATTCTTCGTCTAAGCCGACATACTGGAAAAGATGATGGGGGACTTCCGCCATTTCTTCTAGGCTTGGCGAAGCCGTGGCGATAACTAAATCCTTGTAAACCTGAAAGGCGTCGCCGTTTATTATCTCGGCGTCTAACTTCTTGGCCAATTCGATGGCCAATTTGCTTTTTCCGGTCCCGGTCGCGCCGGTAAGGACGATGATCATAATAGCTGTGAGCGCACCCTTTCTAGATAGGCTCCGACCTCGGAAGACAAAGCTTCTTTGTTTATTATCAGCGGATCGGAATTGATTTCGTCCTTCAAAGCCAAGAATTCTTCTTTTCGCTTTTGATATGTCTCTTTGTTCCCCATGGACATGGCGAGGTCTTTTTTGGCTTTCTTCAATTTAAGTCCAAGCTCGATGTATTTGGGGTCTTTTAAGGCTTCGATGATGGTTTTGTATTCTTTCAACAACGGATCCAAAGATAGTATATAAGCCACGTCTTTGGCCTTATAAATGATAGGATCTCCAATTAATTCCCCACGGAGGGAGAAAGTCTTGGATTCGGTGACCTTCACGTTAACCAGGCATCCGGTAAGGTAGGCCGGGCCTTTGAAATTGATCAATTTTCCGTTTTCGGCGTACCCGGAAAGGACTTCCGCGTTCTTTTTGGAAGGGCCTTCGACCAAAACTTCGTAAGTGTTTCCAACCATCTTAAAAGAATGCTCGCCGGTCGTTTCTTCGATCACTTTGACCAAGGCGTTGAAACGTTCGTGCTTCAATTCGTTCGGAGTCTCGTCCTTCAATATCGCGGCAGGGGTTCCTTTTCTCGGCGAATAAATGAAGGTGAAGGCCGAAGAATATCCAACCTCTTTGGCCAAAGACAAAGTATCGGCGAATTCTTCATCCGTTTCATTGGGGAATCCGACGATTATATCCGTTGTCAATGCGATGTCTGGCATCTTGCTTCTGATTTTATCAACCAAAGAGAGGTATTCTTCTCTGGTGTATCTCCTGCCCATTCTTCTTAAGCAAGAGGAAGAGCCGGATTGAACCGGGAAATGCAGCCATTTGCGGATATTGTCGTATTTGGCCATAACATCGATCATCTCATCCGTGAATTGGGAAGGATAGGAAGTTAAGAACGTTAAACGCGGGACGCCCAATTTGGCGACTTCTTCCAACAATGTCGCAAAGTTGGTCCCATCCTTCAAATCCAAGCCATAGGAATTGACGTTTTGGCCCAATAAGGTGATTTGCTTATAGCCGTCTTCCACCAAGCCTTTGCATTCTTTCAAGATGTCTTCCATCTTCCTGGAACGTTCTTTTCCCCTGGTATAGGGAACGATGCAATAGGTGCAAAACTTGTCGCATCCGTAGCTAATGTTCACGAAAGCCTCAAAAGAAGAGAGGCGGGAGGAAGGCATGTCCTCCACGAGTTCCCTCGGTCCGGATTCCACGTCGACGATATGCTTTTTGGTCTTTATGACATCGGTCAATAGAGGCAACAAACGATGGACGTTATGGGTTCCGAATACCAATGTTACGAACGGATATTTCTTCAATATGCTTTCGGCGAAGCCTTCTTCCTGCATCATGCATCCGCATAAGCAAAGGATGAAATCTTTATCTTTCTCGCATTTGGCTTTGAATGAGCCTAGTTCGCCATAAACCTTATCTTCCGCGTTTTCTCTGACCGCGCAGGTATTGATTATGGCCAAATCGGCCTCGGAAGGCTCTTCGGTTTTGCTATAGCCCGCCATTTTCAAATAGCCGGCCATGACTTCTTCGTCGCGGATATTGGCTTGGCAGCCAAAAGTCTTTATATAGAATTTCTTTCCTTTGGCGAAGTCCTTTAACAAAGAGGAAACTTCGACGTGGTCGATCAATCTTTCGGCTTCTTTGATTCTCTTCCTGGCCTCGTTCATGCTCGGAAGGGAACGATAATCGCATTTACTCATCGATATATTCCTCCATGTGTATTCTTTTTATGAAAGTGGCTTTGAAAGTTATTTCATCCACTTCGATTAGGGTGGCGTTGAATTGGCATAACCCCAACCCAGAGAAATCCAAATGGACGTTTTTGCCTTCCAAGAATCTCTCTTTGGCGGAAGAAAAGGTCGCCCCAATCGAGCCATTCATTATCCCGCACATGCCGACGTCCGTTTGGATGGCCGTGCCGTTTAATATCCTTTCGTCCGAAGTTTGGACGTGGGTATGGGTTCCTAGTATGGCGCTCACCTTCCCGGAATTTTCGATCATGAACAATTGCTTTTCGGACGTGGACTCCGCGTGGTAGTCGATTAAATGAATGGAAGGCTCGATCTTTTCGTATAGATTCCTCATCGAATCGATTGGGATTGCCACCGCTTCGTTCATAAAAGCCGTTCCCAACACATTGGTGACCCTGATGGGAACGCCATTGCAATCAAAGACTCTGGAGCCTTTCCCATGATGGTATCCAATCACGTTCAAAGGCCTTATTAGCTTATTCGCCTCGTGAATCCAGCGATCCAAATCGTATTTGGAATGCCAATGATTTCCCAAGGTGACGCAATCTACGCCCAAAGAAAGAAGATAAAGGTAATCGGCTTTGGTTATTCCCTTTCCGTCGGAGATATTCTCCCCATTGACTATGAGAAAATCATAGGTTCCCTTTAGTTTCTTCAAACACGAAGAAAGGATGGATTTTCCTGCTATGGAGACGCAGTCTCCGACGAAAAGGATACGCATATCAAATCAAATTATTTGGCGGTTTCGATCGCGCGATATTCTCTGATGACCGATACCTTGATGGTGCCAGGATAGGTCATCTCGTTCTCGATTCTCTCCTTGATTTCGATGGCCAATTTGGTGGCTTCGAGATCGGAGATCTTTTCAGGGACGACCATGACACGGACTTCTCTGCCGGCTTGCATGGCATAAGCGGTTTGCACGCCTTCGAAGTCTTTGGCGATGGTCTCTAATTGTTCGACGCGCTTGATGTAAGTTTCGAGCGTTTCGGACCTAGCGCCCGGACGGGCGGCAGACAAAGTATCGGCGGCCATTACCAAATTGGCGATGAAGGATGTGGGTTCCACTTCGCCATGGTGAGAGGCGATGGCGTTGACGACGACGTCGTTTTCGCCGCACTTCTTGGCGATTTGAACGCCCAACTGGGTGTGGGAGCCTTCCATTTCGAAGTCCACCGCTTTGCCGATGTCGTGCAGCAATCCTGCGCGGCGGGCCAAGGTTTGGTTAAGGCCCAATTCAGCGGCCATCATGCCGCAGAGATAAGAGACTTCGATGGAATGATCCAAGACGTTTTGGCCGTAAGAGGTGCGGTATTTCAAACGTCCTAGGAGGTTGATGATTTCTTTGTTTAGCTTCGGAAGGCCCAAACGGAAAGCGACTTCTTCGCCGGTCTTGGACATCTCCGCTTCCATCTCGCGTTTGCACTTGGCGGCGATTTCTTCGATTCTGCCAGGTTGGATGCGGCCGTCTTTGACCAAATATTCCAAAGTCCTCTTGGCGATTTCCCTTCTGATGGGATCGAAGCAAGAGACGGTTATGACTTCAGGGGTGTCGTCGATGACGATATCGACGCCCAAAGTGGCTTCGATGATGCGGATGTTTCTGCCTTCGCGGCCGATGATGCGGCCTTTCATTTCATCCGAAGGCAAAGCCACGACCGAAACGGTTCTTTCGGTAACGACTTCTTGGGCGTATTTAGCGCAAGCCAAGCTCAATAATTCGGTGGCTTTGGCCTGGGCCGTGGATTTGGCTTCGTCTTCCTGATTCTTGATGTACAAGGCGATTTCGGAAGACATCTTGGATTCGACGCGGGCCATGATTTCGTCATGGGCTTCTTTGGTGGTCATGCCCGAGACTTTCTCGAGTTCGGCGATGATGGAATCGATCTTTTGGTCCAAAAGCTTGTGCTTGTTGTCCAAATCGGCCAAACGGGCGTTCAAGGTTTCGTTCTTGCGATCGATGTCCTTTTCTTTGGCAAGCAAGGATTCGTCGCGTTTGTTGACGAGTTCTTCCCTGGCTTCGAGTTTGGCTCTTTCGCCCCTGACTTCTTCGGTCATGGATTTGACGTCGCGATCGGCTTGCTGACGGGCCTCGAATTGGATTCGTTTGGCTTCGTCTTTGGCTTCTTTCTCGATGTTCTCGGCTTTTTTCTCCGCTTCGGAAATAATGTTGGTAGCGGAATTGTTGGCTCTCTTGGCTTTGATGGAAGGGACGAAGATAAAGACGCAGGCCACGGCTCCGCCGACCACGAGGGCGCAAGCGATGGCAATGATGGCGACGATAGCTCCGGAGAGGCCTTCCCCAGTTAATAGGTTAAGCATTAAAAGACTCCTTTAAGAGCCTCAGTACCCACTTAAAGATTTATGGAATCGATTTATGTAAGACTATCTCTATTCGTTATATTTCGTATATGGAATGAGGGCTTAAATATAGTGGGTGCCTTAGCACATAAAAATAATACACGAACCGAATAAATAAGAAAACCCTCTAAAGGGTTCTTATTTTTTTAAAGCGAAACCCGGCAAGTTTTGGAAATAAAAAAAGAGGTCTTGCTCAGACCTCTCTAATTAGGCTTATTCGGTTTTTTCGGTGTCGGCGCTTTCTCTGATTTGCTTTTCCAAACTATTCAGCAAATCGGGATTGGCACGCAAATAACGGATGGCCGCATCCCTGCCGTTGGCGATCTTTTCGTCTTTGTAAACGAACCAGTTGCCGGATTTGGTGATGATGTTTTTATTGACGGCCAAATCCAAGATTTCGCCATCGAGGTTGATGCCTTCGCCATAGATGATGTCGATTTCGCAAGTCTTAAAAGGCGCGGAAACCTTGTTTTTCACCACTTTCACTTTGACGGTGTTGCCGATTATCTCGGATCCCTGTTTCAAAGCTTCGGAACGGCGGATGTCCAAACGGATGGTCGCGTAGAACTTCAACGCCCTTCCTCCGGTCGTGGTCTCGGGGTTGCCATAGATTACCCCGACCTTTTCTCTGAGCTGGTTGATGAATATCACCAAGCATCCGGTCCTATTCAATACGCCGGCCAATTTGCGCATGGCCTTGGACATCATCCTGGCTTGCAAACCGACGTTGTTGTCGCTCATCGTGCCGTCCAATTCGGCTTGGGGAACCAAGGCCGCGACGGAATCGACGACTATGAGATCGATCGCTCCGGATTCGGCCAACAATTCGACGATTTCCAAAGCTTGTTCTCCGCTATCGGGCTGAGAAAGGATAAGTTCGTCGATATCGACGCCCAATTTCGATGCGTAATCCGGATCGATGGAATGCTCCGCGTCGATATAAGCGGCTCTCCCGCCTTTCTTTTGGGCTTGGGCCACCGCTTCCAAAGCCAAAGTGGTCTTGCCGGAAGATTCGGGGCCATAGATCTCGACTATCCTTCCTTTCGGATACCCGCCGACCCCCAATATTTCATCCAACATCAAGGAACCGGTCGGTATGACGTCCACGTCGACCTTGGCATGTTCGCCAAGGACCATTATCGAGCCTTTGCCATAGGCTTTCTCGATTGTGCGCAAGGCTTCTTTCAAAGCCAAATCTTTGTTTTCAGACATAATTTCGTCCTCCAATACATATATAACGGTTTTTGAACGCGTTTTTCATTTTTGTAGCAATTCGATCAATTTGTCGATGGAGAATTCCACGGCTTTTTCCCTTATCTCGTTTCTATTGCCTTCGAAGATGATTTTATATGCCGTGACCGAGCCCAATATATTTATACCTATATATGTCTCTCCGACTTTGGCTTTGCCCTTTTCCGCAGTCGGCCCGGCGTTCCCCGTAAAGGAAACTGACACATCGACGCCTAATACGTCTCTGCAATTGATGGCCAAGGCTTCGGCCACCTCTTTGCTAACGACATCATATTGGTCTATTAGTTCTTTTTTGACATTGAGGACCGTCTCTTTGATCTTTCTGTCATAGCAGACTACCGACCCTTTGAAGACGGCGCTGGCCCCGGGAACGGAGCAAAAGCTCGAGGCGAACAGACCGGCCGTGAAGCTTTCCGCGCTGCCTAAAGTTAAGCCTTTTTCTTTCAAAATGGCCAAGAGGCGCTCAATTTTGCTTGTCATTCTTGCCTCCGCCGTTAAGCGATACGACCTTCCAGTTCTGGATTACGTAAATCAAACCGGAGATAAAAGAAACCAAAGTCGCGGCATAAACGAACCATAGGGCCACCCTTCCTTCGCCCCAGGTACCGTCGAAGTAAGTGAAAGGGAATCCGTTTAGCAAAACGAGGGGAATGGCCACCATCTGCAAGCAGGTTTTGGCTTTGCCCCAATTGTTGGCCGCCAAGACCACGCCTTTGGAAGAAGCCACCAATCTCAAGGCGTCCACCACCAAGTCCCTAACGATCATGATGATGACGCAATAAAGGGGGATGACCATCTGATCATCCGAGAAATGGGGGACGCAAAGGTAAATCAAAATGGAATTGACCAAGAGCTTGTCGGCGACCGGATCCAAGAATTTCCCAAAGTCCGTGACCTCGTTGTTCTTTCTCGCCAAGTCCCCATCTATCTTGTCGGTGATGGAGGCGATGACGAAGACGACGCATATCGCGAGGTATACGGCGTTGATGTTCAGATCCCCGCCGATGGTCGGAACCTCCAAGTTTGGGATAAAGCGAAGGACGAAGAGGACCAAAAGCATCAAGAAGACCATGATGATCCTCGATACGGTGATTTTGTTTGGAACGTTTAGATTTTTCATAATTTGAGTCTCCGGCCCGATAAGCCATGTTTTGTCTAGGGCGACAATTTATCTCAGCATTGCTGGAGCCTTTGCCTTCAGTTAAGCATTGGCTCTTCCCCTACCAATTTTGGGTTTCTCGCTTGAGGGGTTTACCGCGTTTCATCTTGCTATCGCTAGCAAGCTCGTCTCTGTGGCACCTTGGGGCGTCCTACCTACTGGAGGTATTCTTCCGCCGTCACGCGCTCCCGCGTGCCTAGGCTTATTTATTCGCCTAGCACAATCACTACAGCCATCGCAGGCTGTGCGAGCATGGACTTTCCTCTACTAGACTAGCTAGCAGCAGTCGCCTGGGCCGGATTTCATTCCTTTCCTGAAACTTCCTTTATTTGGTTTTCGGTGAAGCCTTTGGATTTCAAAAACCTTTCCAAGTTGTTCAATCTCTTGATGTAGGCGAGATTTTCCGCCGTGGGCTTATCGCTTTCCTTTATCCCGTCCAAGCGATTGCTCATGCCGGCTACCTGGATTTCGTATTCCTTGGTTTCTTTGGCCAAGCGCTCATTTTCTTCTTTGAGCGCCTTGTTTAACGATTCCAACGACCTAACCCTTTCCAACAAGGATGAGACATAAGCCTCATTCTCGGTCAGATAATTCTCGATGGTTTTGTAATCGGAGATGACTTCGTCCAAGAAAAGATCGACTTCGTAGGCGTCGTATCCTCTTAGGTCTTTGGGGAATTTCTTCTCGTAAACCTTCTTCGAAGTTAGCTTCAAACCATCGCTCATAATGACCAAGTCGATTATATCCACGAGACAAATCAAAGGCAATCTTAATATAAAGATAGCCTTAAGGCTAAAGGCTTTGGTTTCTATGCTAATCGCCATAGAAGTGCTATGATGAGGCTCATGGAAGCGCTGAAAAAGATATTGAGAGGCAAAAAGCATATCGTCTTCTTCGATTTGGAAGGCACTCAGATTAGCCATGAGATCATCGAAATCGGAGCCATTGGGGTCACCATCGGCGAGGATTGCAGAATAAAGAAA
>CAVIYC010000033.1:0-7870 GCA_963647095.1 Oscillospiraceae bacterium
TCTTAAAAAATCGCCAAAAACTCTATATTTTTTCAAGTTTTTCCATTTTGGTGAATTTTTGCTGATTAAATATTATTTTTTTATATTTAGTTTTTTGAATATTTGTCCTTAACCTTATCACTTACTTATTTTGTCATACATTGTTTAATGCATAATCTCGTGTTTATCGCAGTTTTGTTTATTTTTCAAATGAAGTTTTCAAAATTTTTGTAAAAATCATCAATTTATTGTTATCTATAACTTATATAGAGATATTTATTTTTGCTTTTTTATTTTCGGACTACTTGCAATTTTGGAAAAATCCCCAAGAACCTCGAATAAAATCGTCAAACTTTCATCTTTCAAAGACAAAATAACGCCTAAACGAGAAGGGAAAACACTTCGAAAAGATAAGAGAAATAAAGGGTTGTATCACTCCTTTTATTAGATAAGACAATCTAACTTAAATAGGTCAAACAACATTTTCACGGATTTTAAAAACCGTCATTTTCCATACGCCAAAAACCATATATTCAGGAAATCCCATTATTTGGATAAATTGATAAGAAAAAGGCCACCCAAGGTGACCTTATCTCTCTAATTGATCTATCAGAAGAACACGCCTTCGGATTTCTCCTTGATCTCGCTGGAAGCGATGAAAGGAATTCGGGTCGTATAGCCTTCTTTGGCAGCCACGTACTTCTTGGCCCATAAGGCAAAGATCTCGGTGTTCCATTTGGCCACGGCGTTGTTATAGACCTCTCTGGCCGCGGTGATCTCTTGCTGGAGGTAAGAATTCTGCTGCAAGGCGTCTTGGATTTCCTGATGGGCTTTAAGCTCCGGGTATTTCTCCAATACGACGTTGATGGAATTCTGGGCCACGTCCAATTTGCCCTGCAATTCGTTACGGGCGACATCGGAGTCGGAAGAGACGCCATTGCGGGCCTTGGCGACGTCCACGAAGGTCTCTTTGTCCAAAGCGATGGCTTTGTCCAAGAGCTTGGCGGTATTCTGCAAGATGGCAACGCGCTGAGTCATGTAGTTATCGATGGTCGAAGCGTCATGTTGGATCTTCTGCTCCAATTGTTTGAAGTAGGTTCTGGCGTGGTTCTTTTTGATGGTGTAGACGACCCCGCCGATTATCAATAAGAACCAAACGCCGACGTTAACGAACTTATCGGTCCCGTTAAGCTCGACTGGCACTTTCTTATCGATTACGTGCACCGATCTTCCTTCTTTGTTTTCTAAGCTGACATCTGTTTCATCTAATTGAGCCATAGTATCTGGTTCTCCTTTCTATTGCTTATGCTTATATCATAAGCACAATTTACTTGTTATCCATATCTTTGTCACTAAAAACTTCGGATAAGACTTCGTCGATGTCGTTTCTCGTTTCCTCGTCGAACATCATCGTTATCATCCCACGGCCGAAGAAACTGGCCCTGGAGGAGTTGACCAAAGACGAGAAACGAGAATCGCCATTGAGTTTGTCGTTGAAGTTCTTCCTGCTGGTTCCGGTATAGGCCATATCCATGTCCCTGTCGTCGTCGATTCTGTCGTATTTGGTCCAATTGACGGGGACGTCATGCCAATAACCGTCGTTCCCATAGACCGGGACATAATCGGTCATCGGGGTGGTCTTATAGGAATATACGTGGAATTTGATGTGATCCACTTGGCCTTTCTTGTTGGCACCGGTCGATCTGATGATGACTGGGAGGGACGGATCGCAGGTTCTGGGCATGAAATGGGCTTGGTTCATCGAATTGGCCATCGATTCGTGCTCATAGAAGGAATAATTGGAATATATGTCCTTCTCGTAGATATATTCCTGGGGCTTATGCATCTGATATAGAGGGATTGACAATAACGGGGCCAAGTCGAAGAACAAACTCTTGATGAAATCGTCGCAATAGGTGATGAATTTGTTTTTGGAATCCATATAGTCGTGGGAGATATAGTATCCGGGAGAAGAAGAATAGTCGAAACGCTGGGAATGCGACGAGATTATGTAGTTGCACATTCCATCCTTTATCATCGAGAAATCGTCGCCAAAAGGCTCTGGGTCGGACAATAAGGACATCATGTTGGTTTGGGCCAACGGGGTGAACAACAAACGGAATTCAACCTCATTGTCCCTATTGGTCCCACCGAAGAAGACTTCGAATTCGTCGTTGTCCATTTGGGTGAAGGTCTTACCGCTCGTAATCGCCTCATCGGCCTTCTTCCTTATTTCCTTCATCTTCTTTTTGACTTCTTTTTCCCTTCCTTTTTCATCCAAGGAATTAATGGATGATGGAGCGCGGGAGAAATGGAGATGAGGCGCGGCCTCATTTCCATATACCAAGACCGTGCTCCTAGAATAGAACGGGGCCGGATGGGTCGCGGTCGCGTGCAAAGTTTGGGTGTGATGATGGGTCACCACATGACCTTCGGAATCTCTGGAGGTCGTAGTCCAGGTGATGGTCAGATAACCGTCATAGACTTTGTCCCTCAGGTTCTCTTCCAAGGTTTTCTTCAATATAAACGGGTTCCCTTGGATGTTTCCGGAAAGGATTCCGAGAACGGATTCGTTATCGTTGTCGGAGGTGGCGAATCCGAACTTATCGTGTAGGTAATAAAGTTTTTTGGAGGAGAAATACGGATCTAGGTCGATGATTCCGGTCACGCTTTCCATGACTTTGGAAGGAACGGACCAATCAAACGAAGAATTGAGCGTGGCCATGTCGGCATAGCATTCTTTTTGTTTGGCGTCCGCCTCTCCTTTCAATTTGTCGGCGGCTTGTTGCTTGGCCTCTATCTTCTTATTGAGGGATTTGCAGATATAGACAATCAGGAAGATCCCAAGCCCAAGGCAGACGGCGGCGATTAAATACATCCACCACATGTTGCTTTCCATATTCATCACTCCCACCACCGTGCAGATGATGGCGGCAAGGAAAAATATGACGGTCAAAACAATAAGAAACACCTTCAAACCTTTAGAAGAGCTCAGTTCCTTTTCCGCGGCCGCCAATTTGGTTTTCAAAGCGTTGTATTCCGATACGTGTTTCTTATTCGCTTCCACGTCGGTTCCGGCTTCTTTTGCCAATTTCTCGAAATATTCTTCCGCGCCTTTGTGATATTGTTCCTTCAATCTCCTCTCATAGAGATCTTTGGGCTTATAAAGTATTTCTTTTGATTCCATATGATCATCCTCAATAAAAATCATAGATGAAAATCTATGAGATTTACATAGGGATGAATATAAAAGAGACACTCAATGAAAAATGCCCCTTTCCTGTTTTCGTCCAGGATTGGGGGCGCATTTCAGAAACGCTCTGTTTTCACATCCGATCAAGTTCTTTTCTTATCGCATCTTCATCGAGGTTTTGGCCGATGAAGACAAGCTTGATCAATTTATCTTTATAGGTTTCGTCCCAATCGTGGGCATAGCCTTTGTCCGAAGCGATCAGATTCTTTATTTGTTTCTCGGAAAGCTGTTCGGAATACCATTTCCCATTGTCTTGGAGGCTGGCTTGCCTTCCGGCGGATTCATAGATATAAGAACGATCCGTTTCGTTGGAGAAATAGATTATTCCCTTGGACCTGATTATCTTGTGTTCGTTGTTTTGGACCCAATAAGTGAACAAATCCCTATCTATCGGGCGGCGGCGGTAATAAACGAAGGTATTGATACCATATTCCAAGGCCGTGCCTTCTTCTTCGTTTTCCACGCCTTCATGATGATGGTGATGGTGGTGATTGCCTTCGTGTTCGTCATGGTCGTGGTCATCGTGGTCATCGTGGTCATCGTCGTCATCCTCGTGATGTTCGACGTCATTGTCCCAATCCTCGAATTCTTTGATCCAAGCGGCGCTGCCGGCGGCTTTGTCGAAATCGAAGAGATGGAGGTCTATCAAGTCATTGACGTCCACGTCGCAATAATCGGTTTCGATTATCTTGGCGTCCGGCTGCAAGGCTCTGATGGTCATCTTTATGCGGGCCAATTCTTCTTTGGTTACCAAAGAGACTTTGTTTAGCAAGACGATGTCGCAGAATTCGATTTGCTGGATGACGAGGTTTTCCAAGTCTTCCTCGCCTCTCTCGGCTTTTTCCAGGGATTCCCCGCATCCGAATTCGTCGGATAGCCTTTTGGCGTCCGTGACGGAGATTATGGCGTCTAGATAATAAGGCGATTTGATGCCTTGTGATTCGTATTGCTGGACCATATAGCTGATGGATTGGGCTATGGGGACCGGCTCGCAGATTCCGGAGGCTTCGATCAAGATATGGTCGTATTTGCCGGAGACGGCGAGGTTGGTTATTTGTTTGATCAAGTCCGCTTTCAAGGTGCAGCAGATGCAACCGTTCGAAAGAGGGACCAAGTCGTTGTCATCGGAAGAGACGATTCCGCCCTTTTCGATCAATTCGGCGTCGATGTTGACTTCGCCGATGTCATTGACGATGACGGCGATTTTATGGTTTTGGGCATTCTTTAGGATATGGTTCAGCAAAGTGGTCTTCCCGCTTCCCAAATAGCCCGTGACCAAGGTGATAGGCAAATATGGTTTGGACATTTTATTCGATCTCCTATTCGTTATAGAGGGTGATGGTCGCTTCCGCGTCCTCTCCCGTTCCTTCGATCTTGATGTTGAATCCCCACCCTAATTTGGAGCCATTGTTGAGCTTGGCGCCGTTAACGAACTGTTTGCTAAAAGTGAACATCGAGAAGGAATCGCCATCATAGAACATATTGTAGTTGCTGATGGCATCGCTTGGCGTATAAGTCGAAGAGGTGCTGTTCCTGATATATTGGACCAAGTTGTAGTTGGCGTAGCTCGACCCGAGGCAGGAAATATATCCGTCTTCGTTGCCGTAAGTGTTGGTCATGGCTTGGTATACGCCATAATAACCATCATGGGCGTTGGTGGTTATGTTGGCCGCGTCATAAACCGCATATCCCCCAGAAGCTTTGTTTACGGCCACCAATCTGGCGTCGATATGCCAAATTCTTATAGCGGTCGCAGACGGGAGTTTATCGCGGGAGTCATATTTATACGTAGCGTCCATTTCGTTCATTCCGGTTGGGGTGTATAGCTCAACCAAGATGTATTCGTCAAACGGGGAGTCGTAGTTGTTCCATAACGGGGTCAACAAAAGCAAATCGTGGTTGGTTTGGAATGGTTTCAGTTTGTATTCGCCGGGTTTTACGGGGATATATGGATCGGCCCAGCCCAAAGCCAACATCGAGAACGGGTCGTGGCCTCCGACGTTGTAATCCTGCATGGAGAGCTTGCCGGCCGCGGCGTATCCATAATCGCTGTAATCGTATAAATCGTCCAAGCCAAAGGCGTGGCCCATCTCATGAATGAAGGTGTGGGTGTCGATGTCGGCGTTGGAGTTATCTCCGCTTCCATAGCTTGTTCCGGTCCTGGTTTTGGCGGTGTCGGAATCATACATGAAATCATAAGAAGACCAGAAATAAGTATTGATGCCAGGGCTACTAACATTCTTGTTGCTGGCTTCTTGCATCCAATAGCAGTAAGCCCAAAGGTTGTCGTTGCTGCTTTTGGAGGCATAATAGTCTGGCGCGGCGTAAATGATAACGACGCTATCCAAATATCCATCGCCGTTGCCGTCGTAATTCTTTCTGCTGTCGCTTGGGTTGTTCTTGAAATACCACGTTACCGCGCTGTTAAAGACCTTATTTGTCCTTTCGGTGGTGGTTATGCTGGAAGAGGAAGAGCTATAGGTATACCAATCGCTGGTCGTGCCATTTACTTTCAAATTGCCCATCGATTCGCCTTCGTAGAAAGTGGCGACCGAATGCCATCCGGTTTCTTCGCTGGTTCCGAAGAACGCCTTGTCTATGTCATTCCTGACCTGCTCTTTGGCGGAGGTTGAAGTTATATATTTGCTGGAATCCGAGAACCAAACGGGAATGACCAAGAGATTGGCGTTTCCTATGCTAGGGGCGTTGTCCGTCTCATAAACGTTATTCTCGTGATAATCGTCGTAAGTCTGTTGAATTTTCGTCTTGGTGAGGGTGTCGCTTCCTCCTGAGGAAGACGAAGAGGAACCGCTAGAGGAAGAGCTGCTAGAAGAAGAGCTGCTAGAAGATGAGCCGCCAGAGGATGACGAAGAAGCGGACGAAGAAGATCCGCTGGAGGATGAAGGGGTGGATGAAGAAGAGCTACCTCCGCTCGAGGACGAACTCCCATCGCTGGGAGTGGCGGAAGTGCCGCTATCGTCCGAAGAACTCGAACTGGTCGGTCCGAAGTTTATGTCGCAACTGGCTAATACGAATATGGCGCTTAAGGCCGGAATCAATCTAAAGGTCTTTTTCATGTTCGTTTGCCTCCTATATCGTTGATTGTTATTACTGTTCCTTCAAACAAGGCTTAAATAGGATGGACTTATATTAAAATAAGTCAATCATTACTTTTCGTCTTTTCCGTGACGAAATTGACGCGTTGATTAAATATCCGCAAGAAAGGAAATTCGGACCTTAATCAAATAATGCTTGACCATTTCCTTTTCATAATTATAGTTTTCCCATCGGTTTTGAAGAGGAAGAGTAACTTCGCTGATTAGCCAATAGAGAGTCCCGGATGGTGGAAGCGGGATGGCGAAAGGGGAGCGAACATGGCCTTGGAGCCGAAGCGGCGAACCAAAGTAACCGTTTCCGGGCAAGCCCGTTACAGCTTCGGAGTGTGATGGCACTTCATAAGGTTAAGCTAGCGATGGCTTAACGAATTAAGGTGGTAACACGGAATCATGCGGTTTCGTCCTTAAATGACTTTGGGGATGGGCCGGTTTTTATTTAAAAGGCCATATCCGGAAAGGAGACTATGGCCGAACTTGAAATCAGACACTTAAGCAAGAGCTTCGGCGATTTCAAAGTCCTCGATGACATCAACCTATCGATCGAAAAAGGCGACATATATGGCGTTTTGGGCCTAAGCGGGGCGGGGAAAAGCACCCTCGTCCGCTGTATCAACGGCCTAGAGTCCTTCGACGAAGGGGAAATCTATTACCAAGGTCGATTGCTATGCGATCCAAAGCATAAGATCGACAGGAAAGACAGAACCTCCATCGCCATGATATTCCAGGGATTCAACCTCCTTCAGCAAAAGACGGCTTTGCAAAACGTCATGTTTGCCTTAGACGTCAACAAAACGCCGAAAAAGGATAGGAAAGCCATCGCTTTGGAAGCGTTGAAACGCGTGGGCTTGGAAAACGAAGCCAACAAATACCCTTCCCAGTTATCGGGTGGCCAGTCCCAAAGGGTGGCCATCGCCAGAGCCTTGGTCCTAAACCCTGACATCATCCTGAGCGACGAGGCCACTTCGGCTTTGGATCCCGAAACGACCCAATCGATATTGCAGTTGCTGAAATCCTTGTCCGAGGAAAGGGGCATTACGATCGTGATGATATCCCACCAAATGAACGCGATTGAGGAAATCTGCAACAAGGTGGCGATAATCGACCATTCCAAGATCGTGGAATCCGGTCCATTGGAAGAAGTGTTCCTAAGCCCCAAGACCGAGATAGCCAAGCGAATAGTCTTCGTCAACGCCGTGCACACGACTTACAAAGAAGGTTCGTTCATCAGAATCTTGTTCGAAGGGAACACGGATGACCCGATAATCTCCAAGATCGTCTCCGAGGCCGGAATAGAAGTGTCCATCGTTTATGCGGACACCAAGACCGTGGATGGGAAAATCTATGGCCAAACCGTCATAAAGAGACCCCAAGAAGAAAAAGGCCTCGCCCGCCTCAAGAAGTTCTTGGAGCTAAAGAGCATCAAATACGAGGAGGTGGATTCCTTATGAGCGTCTTGAACATCGAATGGGGAAGGATCGTCGGCGAAACGATAGGGATGACCTTCATATCCACCTTATTGGCC